>NZ_SISL01000657.1:0-2463 GCF_004307965.1 Verrucosispora sp. SN26_14.1
GGCTCGGAGATGTGTATAAGACTCAGGCGCCTCGGGTGGTCGACGCGGGCGCGTGGACCGGTCGAGCCGGAGCACCGACGCCCGGCGTCGGCCATCTATCCAGTTGTCACACGCGCGCCGCGTGCGGCGACCACCCGCTCGGGGACGCGTGCGGGCGGCTCCATCCGGGTATGACCGCCGCGCGACGGTCGACCGGGTGGTCGGTGCTCAGTCCTTGACGGTGTCGCTCTCCTCGACGGGCGACTCGACCGGTCGCTCCGCCTTGGTGACCACCCGGGCGATCGCCGGACGGGCGTAGCGGGTCTGCACTCCGGGAGCGATCTCGAGCAGTACGCTGTCGTCCTCCACGCCGGTGACCGTGCCGTAGAGCCCGCCGATGGTGACCACCTCGTCGCCGACGGAGAGGCCGGTCTGCATCGCCTCGGCCTCGCGGCGGCGCTTCTGCTGCGGGCGGATCATCATGAAGTACATGACGCCGAAGAGCAGCGCGATCATGAGGATCGGCGTGAAGCCCGCCGCTCCTCCGCCTTCTGCTGCGTAGTGCACGGTTGTAGACCTTCCCATTGGCCTCCGTCACGGTGCTGACACCGAGCGGAGGCGGATTTTCACATCCTGTGCGGACCGCGGCGAGTCTAGTCGCTCTATCTGGGAACGCCGAATGCGGCACAGATCACGAACAGATCACGGCTGGTCGCTGTCCACGGAGAACAGATCGGGCACAGCGGCAGCCTCGGCCCCAAATGTACCATTCGGGGGTGTACGTCCCAGGTGGTGCCAGGCGGCATCGGTCGCCACCCGGCCGCGCGGCGTACGGGCCAGCAGCCCGGCCCGCACCAGGAACGGCTCGCAGACCTCCTCCACCGTGTCCGGCTGCTCCCCGACGGCCACGGCCAGGGTCGACAGACCGACCGGGCCACCCCGGAACGAGTCCACCAGGGCGGTCAGCACCGCCCGGTCGAGCCGGTCCAGGCCGAGCGCGTCCACGTCGTACACGGTCAACGCCGCGCGGGCCGTCTCGACGGTGACCACCCCGTCGGCGCGTACCTCGGCGAAGTCGCGGACGCGGCGCAGCAGGCGGTTGGCGATCCGGGGGGTGCCCCGCGACCGGCCGGCGATCTCCACCGCCCCGTCGTCGGTGATCGGCACACCGAGGATCCGGGCCGAGCGGTGCAGCAGCAGCTCCAACTCGGCGGGGGCGTAGAAGTCGAGGTGGGCGACGAACCCGAAGCGGTCCCGCATCGGACTGGTCAGCAGACCGGCCCGGGTGGTCGCCCCGACCAGCGTGAACGGCTCGACGTCGAGCGGGATGGCGGTGGCGCCCGGCCCCTTGCCGACCACCACGTCGACCCGGAAGTCCTCCATCGCGCTGTAGAGCAGCTCCTCGGCCGGCCGCGCGATCCGGTGCACCTCGTCGATGAAGAGCACGTCGCCCTCGGCGAGACTGGTCAGGATCGCGGCCAGGTCGCCGGAACGCTCGATCGCTGGGCCGCTGGTCACCCGGATACCGGTGCCCAGCTCCGCGGCGACGATGTTGGCCAGGGTGGTCTTACCGAGGCCGGGCGGCCCGGAGAGCAGGATGTGGTCCGGTGGCGAGCCGCGCCGCATCGCGCCCTGCAACAGCAGGTCGAGCTGGTCGCGGACGCGGTGCTGGGCGATGAACTCGTCCAGCCGCTTCGGCCGGACACTGACCTCCGCGTCGCGCTCCGCCTCGCTGACGTACGCCGAGACCAGCCCGCCGTCGGGCGCGGTCACCGGGACCGGCCCAGCAGCCGGATGGCCTGCTTGAGCAGCACCGGCACCGGCGGCGTGGGACCGTCCACGGTCTCCGCGACGGCGGTGACCGCCTGGTCGGCCTGACCGGCCGTCCAGCCGAGCCCGATCAGCGCCTGGCGGACCTGCTCCGGCCAGGCCCCACCGGTCACCCCGGCCGCGCCGTCGGCACCGACGGCCACCGGGCCGATCCGGTCGCGCAGCTCCAGCACCAGACGCTCGGCGCCCTTCTTGCCGATCCCGGGTACGCGGGTCAGCGCGCCCGTGTCGGCGTTGGCGATCGCCTTGCGTACCGCGTCCGGGGTGTGCACCGCGAGCACCGCCTGGGCCAACCGGGGCCCCACCCCGCTCGCGGTCTGGAGCAGCTCGAACAGCGCCCTCGCGTCGTCGTCGGCGAAGCCGTAGAGGGTGAGCGAGTCCTCCCGCACCACCAGGCTGGTGGCCAGCCGTGCCGACTGACCCACCCGCAGGTCGGCGATGGTGCCGGGGGCGCACTGCACGGCGAGGCCGACGCCACCCACCTCGATCACCGCATGGGCCGGGCCGGTCGCGGTCACCACGCCGCGCACACTGGCGATCATCTCGCTCCTCCTCGTCTCGCCCGGTCCGCCGCGACGGCCAGCTTGGACCGGGTGCCGCCGCGCCAGACGTGGCAGATGGCCAGCGCGAGGGCGTCCGCGGCTGTCTCTTAGA
>NZ_SISL01000658.1:0-2445 GCF_004307965.1 Verrucosispora sp. SN26_14.1
CCTCGGCGGTGAGGGCCAGGTTCAGGTCGGCGCGGACCCGCAGGCCGGTCGCGGTGGTCCCGCCCGCGTTGCGCACCGTGTACCGGACGGTGACGACACCGCCGACGTATCCCGGCTGCGGGTCGACCGAGACGGTGATCGTCGGGTCGGCCGGGCTGCCCGCCGGCGCGGGCACGATCCGGACGGTGGTCACCGTGGCGTTGTCCGAGGGGTCCGCGTCGGTCGGGCTGGTCTCGACCGACCAGCCCACCTCGAAGCTGCCGGGAGCAGTACCCACCAGGTCGACCCGGACCTCGACGGTACGTCCCACCTCGACTCGACCCAGCGCGCAGCGCAGGGTGGCGAGGTCGCACTCGCCGGCCGGTGTGTCGAGGCCGGTCACCGACAGTCCGGCCGGTACGCGCAGGACGCCCTGGACGTCGTCGGCGGCGGTCGGCCCCTGGTCGGTGACGGCGAGCCGCAGCGAGGTCCGGCCGCCGACCGTGGTGGTCGGCGCCGGTGCCGACACGGAGGTGGCGACATCCACGCGACGCTGCCAGCTCGGCTCCTTCTGCCGTCCGGGCAGGTGCGCGGTGAGCGGGCCGACCGTGCCGTCGGCCAGGTCGTAGCTCCACAGTGCCTCGGGTGCGTTGTTGCCCTCGGCGCGGCGGGCCGAGAAGGCGAGCCGCTCGCCGTCCGGCGACCAGGCCACGTCGCGGGGCTGGTGCGGGGCGTCCTCGGAGTCGGGCACCGGCAGTGCGCAGGATCCGCCACCGGCGGGCAGCAGCAGCCGGCAGTCGCCGTCGTCCAGGTCGAGCAGGACCAGACCGTCGGCCTCCCGGTTGAAGACCAGGCGGGTGCCGTCCGGAGAGTACGCGGCGCTGTCATCGACGACCGGGCATCCGACGCCGCAGATCGTCTCGGTCAGGTCGGTCTGGTCGAGGCCGTTGCCGGCGTTGGCGGTCCAGATGTGGGTGGACACCTCACCCCGGTAGGTGCCCCGGGTGAAGGCGATCTGGGTGCCGTCGGGCGACCAGGCCGGCTGGGTGTCGTCGAGTCCGGCCAGCGGGACCGGGACCGGCAGGTCCAGCAGGAGTTCCCCGTCGACGGCGTCGACCACCTCGATCCGGGACGGGGTTCGTCCCCCCGGGCCGTCGCCCGGCGAGTTGCGGACCAGGGCCAGCCGGGTGCCGTCCGGCGACCACGCCGGGTCGGTCTCCCGGTCGCCGCTGCCCCGCCCGGCGATCGGCAGCAGGCGGGGTCGACCCCCGTCGGCGTCGACGATCCAGAGCCGTTCGGTCCGTACGCCGTCGACCGTCTCGAACCGCGTGACCGCGATCTGTCGCCCGTCCGGGGAGTACGCCTGCCGCTCGAACCACGGGTCACCGTCCTCCGGCTCCCAGAGCAGTAAGGAGTTGTCGAGCGCCCCCGGGTCCTCGCGAAGCACCGGTACGCCCAGGTCACGCGGGTCCACCCCGTCCGGCCGGATGTCCTGGAGGGTGGCGGTGGTCCGGTCGAGGGCGCTGGTCCGGCCGACCAGCAGGGACTCGGTGTCGCTGCCGGGGACGGTGTACCAGGTGGGATGAGTGACGTCCCGGTTCTCGTCGAGTCGTTGCACCACCACGCACTGGCACACGTCCTCCTGCACCAGCACCGAGTAGAGCCGGTCGACGTCTCCGGCCGATCCGCCGTCCGGCAGCGTCCGGCTGACGAACGCCACGGTCGCCCCGTCGGCGGTCCACGCGGGCTGTCGGGCCTGCCAGCCGCCGGGCAGCATCTGGGCCCGACCGGTGCCGTCCGGCGCGATCAGCCACACCTCGGGGGCCGGTTCGGCCGGTCCGACGGTGTAGGCGAGGCGCCCGTGCGCCGGGATCGGGTCCCAGGCCGGCTCGGCGGCCCCGGTGGGCTCGGTGGTCACCTGCACGGCGGGGCCGCCGTCGGCGGAGATCCGGTAGACCTGCGGGACGGTGGCGTCGCCGCGCAGCCCGGCGAAGGCCAGCGTCGTACCCGCCGGCGACCAGGTCGGCCACCTGTTGTCGCCGGTGCCGTCGGTCACCCGTCGGCTGTCACCGCCCGCGACGTCGACCACGAAGACGTCGTGCGCGCCATCGGCCCGCCCGGCGGCGGAGCTGTACGCGATCCGGGTGCCGTCGGGGGAGAGGACCGGCCGGGACTCGTCGGTCGAGTTCCGGGTGACCCGCTGCACCGGACCCGTGCCCCGGCGCAGGTAGACCTCGGTGGTGCGGGCGTCCCGCCGACCCACCCAGGTCACCGTCGACCCCCGGGCCGAGACCTCGTCGTCGAAGTGGCCCGGGCCGGGGCCGAAGAACGGTGCCGCCGTCGCCGCTGCGCCCTCGCCCGTGACGACACCGAGGCTGCGGTGCCCGGTGCCGGCGTACGCGATCCGCTGGCTCAGGGCGTCGTTCGGGGCCGGAGCGGGTGGCGTGGTCGGGGCCGGCGCGGGCG
>NZ_SISL01000659.1:0-2442 GCF_004307965.1 Verrucosispora sp. SN26_14.1
AGAGACAGGAGGATGGCCAGCCCGGCGCGCCGCTCGCCCCGGCACAGCGGCTCCAGCCACTGGTCGGAGATGCCGGGCCGCTGGCTGTGCGTCGCCGCCATCACCGCGCTGTGGTGTTGCGCCCAGACGAACGCCGTGCTGAGGCACCCGCTGGCGATGATCTCCAACGCGCGGGCCGCCGTCTCGGTCTCCTCGGCGGCCATCTCGCTGAACTGCGGCGGGCCGGCCAGACCGTAGAAGCCTTCGGCGGCGAGCAGGTCGAGGTGGGTGGCCGGGACGGTGTCGGCGGCGTCGACCTCCTCCGCCGTCGGGAACAGCACCTCCTCGGCGATGCGCTCCGCGCGGTCCAGCACCTTGGCAGAGTTGCTCATCAGTCGGTCCACCGTCCGTTCCGTGGTCAGTCGGTGTGGGTTCTGCGCACAGCCTAACGAAGACACCACCGGCGGCCTAGAAGCTACATAAAGACAGTGTTGTGTTTGCTGCAAACGACGGACACTATGCTGAGATACGTCAATCCACGGGGGAGGTCGCAGGTGACCGAAGATCCGGCAACACGGGCCGAACGGGTCGGCTTGTTCTACGATCTGATGGGCCCGTTCCTCGACGCCGTCTACGGCGACAACCTGCACTACGGCTACTGGTCGGACGAGCACGACCCGGCAGGCGTCGCGCAGGCGCAGGCACGGCTCAACGACGAACTCGCCAAACGGCTCGCGGTCGGGCCGGGCGACCACGTCCTGGACGTCGGCTGCGGCACGGGCGGACCCAGCCGTCACGTCGCCCGGGTGACCGGCGCCGAGGTCAGCGGTGTCTCGCTCAGCGGTCGACAGGTCGACCGGGCCGGTGAGCTCACGGCCGAGGAGGGGCTGGCCCACCGGGTCCGCTTCACCCGGGCCGACGCCACCGCCCTGCCGTACCCGGACCGGTGGTTCGACGCGGCACTGCTGCTGGAGGTGCTGGTGCACGTGCCGGGCAAGGCCCTCGCGCTGCGCCAGGCACACCGGGTGCTGCGCCCCGGCGGGCGGCTCGTCCTCGCCGAACTCACCCTGGCCCGGCCGATGGACGACGCGCAGGCGCGGATCTGGTCGGCGATGCCGATGTCGATGCCGCCGACCGTGCCGACCTACGTCGAGCTGGTCCGCGAGGCCGGCTTCGAGGTAGTCGACGTCGTCGACGCCGGGGCCCACGTCCGCCGCTCCCACCAGGCCACCCGGGAGGCGGTGGCGCGGGAGCGCGAGCGCCTCGCCGGCACGTACGGGCCCCGGGTGTTGCGCCAGCTCAGTGACGCGGTCCTGGACCTCCAGGCGGTCGCCGAGTCCTGCCTGGGCTACCTGCTGCTCACCGCGCACAAGCGAGAGTGACGTGCGCCGGCCCGGCGTCCGGTGCCGACCCCACTACCCGAGGAGGAACCCGTGTACCGACCACGCGCCGTGCACCGCGCTCTCGCCCGGCTCACCGGGGCACCCCGCGGGCGTGACTGGCCCGGTGGTTTCACCGACCGGCTCACGCACCCCGTGCCCGGCCCGGCGGCGGTGCTGCGGCTGATGCGCGAGCGTGGCACCCGCCCGGTCGGCGCGACCGGTGGCCGGGTGCCGGTGGTGGAGGAGGCGGTGCCCCGGGTCGGTGCCGGGCAGGCCGCGGTGACCTGGATCGGTCACGCCACCTGCCTGGTGCAGCTCGGCGGCCGGGCGGTGCTGACCGATCCGGTCTTCGCCGACAAGATCCCGGGAACGCCGCGCCGGTACACCCCGCCCGGGGTGTCGTGGGAGTCGCTGCCACCGATCGACGCGGTGGTGATCAGCCACAACCACTTCGACCACCTCGACGAGCCGACCGTCCGCCGGCTGCCCCGGGACACCCCGGTGCTGGTACCGGCCGGGTTGGCCTGGTGGTTCCAGACACGGGGTTTCCGCCGGGTGGTGGAGCTGGACTGGTGGGAGTCGACCGTCGTGGGCGGCGTACGGTTCGACTTCACCCCGGCGCACCACTGGAGCCGGCGGGGCCTCTTCGACACCTGCCAGAGCCTCTGGGGCGGTTGGTTGATGACCTCGGAGGAGACGCCGACCCACCGGGTCTTCTTCGCCGGTGACTCGGCGTACGGGCCGGCCTTCGCCGAGATCGGCGCGCGCTTCCCCGACATCGACGTGGCGTTGCTGCCGGTCGGCGCGTTCCGGCCGCGCTGGTTCATGAAGCCGCTGCACATGGACCCGGCCGAGGCGGTGCGCGCGTGCGGCGACCTGGGGGCGGAACGGATGGTCACCATCCACTGGGGCACGTTCGCGCTCTCCGCCGAGCCGGTGCTGGCCCCGGTCGAGCTGGCCCGCAAGGCGTGGGCCGAGTCGGGCCGCCCGGCGGACGCCCTCTGGGACCTGGCGGTCGGGCAGAGCCGGCAGTTCGGCACCACCGACCGGAGCTGAACAGGCGGCCCGGCCGGCGGTGGCC
>NZ_SISL01000066.1:0-20032 GCF_004307965.1 Verrucosispora sp. SN26_14.1
GCTCGCCGCGTCGCTGCACGGCTGGCGGGAGCGGCTCACCGTCCGCGGCCGGCACCTGCTCACCGGCGCGGCGCGACTCGCCGCGTACCTGGACTCTCCTGCGGAGACGCCGCTGCCCGGCCGGTGAGGGGTGCTCACCGACCGGGCAGTCGTGGTGGTTGCGGGTCAGGAGGTCAGGTCCCCGAGGCCCTTCATCATCTCGGCGAAGTCGGTGGTCTCCGCCGCCGGCGGGGTCTCGATGTTCACCGGCTTGCCGTAGTCGGTGTAGTCGACGGTGATGTCGCCGAGGTTGCCGGTGACGACCTTGGCCCGACGGGGCTGGTACTGCCCGTCGACCCAGAGGTCGATGGTGATCTCCTTGACGCCCTGCTTGGCCAGCTCCTGCTCGACGCCCTTGCGCATCTCGGCGTCGACCTGCTGGAGGTACTCATCCATCGTCTGGGTCACGGTGTAGTGGACGGTGTCCACCCCGTTCACGTTCTCCTCGCCCACGACCTTGACGTTCTCGCTGGCGAGCAGCGCCTTGACCTGCTTGCTCGGGTCGACGTCCTCGAGCTGCTTGGTGAAGTTCGCCCCGCCCTCCGCGCCGGCGGCAGCCACGTCGATCTTCAGCCAGCGCTTGCCGCCCATGCTGGCGCGCTCGGTCTCCGGGACCTCGACGTAGACCGCGGTCTCGATCATCCGGATCGTCGTCGGCTTGCCGTCCGAGTCGGTGGTCGTCATCTCGACCTTGACCGGGTCACGCAGATCGATGACGCCCTTGGCGGTGATCTTCTCACCGGCCGCCGTGCCCTCCATCGAGATGGTCACCGAGTCGCTGGACTGGGTCTTCTCCACGGTCTTCTGCAGCGACCCCTTGAGGTCCTTGGCGAGCTGCTCCAGCACGTTCGGCTGCGCCGCAGCATCCGAGTCGGACGCCGAACCGCCGCCGCCGCAGGCGGTCATCGCGAGTGCCGTGAGCGCGGAGACCGCCACGACGGCGACCCTCTTGGACAGTGACAACTGACAGCCCCATTCCCTTGACAAACTCTGGGGGACCTCCCCCAGCCAGACCGCCGACACGCTACCGGAGTCGGTCAACCCCCGTGCGACCCACCGACGTCCGCGCGGCCTCAGAACAGCGGACGACCGTACGTGTCCGGCACTCCGGACTTGCGATGGAAGTACGCGTTGATCTGATCGCACCACTCCTGGGCGCTGCGCCGCTGCTCCGTCAGGCGCTCGTCCACCCGGGCGTACACGACCGGGTCGACCAGCCCGTCCAGCGCCGCCCAGCGGTCGCTCATCGCCGCCACCTCCGCCACCCCGGCGAAGTGCGTGTCATAGATGTGCTGCACGACGGTGCTGCCGCTGTGCAGCACGTGGTCGTAGCGCACGTGGTGGAAGAAGAGCAGCAGCTCGTCGGGGCACTGCTCCACCGACTCGTACACCTGCGACCAGGGTGGCGGGTACTGGCCGGTGAAGCCGGTGCCGGTGGCCCGGGTGCGGTCCACGCCCACCCCGTCCCGGTCGGCGAAGTGGTAGGTGCCCCAGCTCGTGTACTCGTACCCGTCGACGTCCGGGCCGTAGTGACGCCCGGGGCGCACCATGAAACCCACCCCCAGCGGGGCGGTGTACCGCTCGTAGGTGCGCCACGAGTCGTCCATGACCCCGTGCAGCGTCCGCCGCAGCAGCTCGGGATCGGCGCTGGCCGCCGGATCGAAGGTCAGGTCGATCCACTCGTCGAGCACGTCCTCCGGGCGCAGACGCGGGTCCCAGGCGAGCCGGCCGTAGGCGTACAGGTTGGCCTGGGCCAGTGGGTGACCGGTCCAGAACGGGTCGTCGCCCACGTTGGAGACGGCGG
This sequence comes from Verrucosispora sp. SN26_14.1, assembly GCF_004307965.1. NCBI lineage: Bacteria > Bacillati > Actinomycetota > Actinomycetes > Micromonosporales > Micromonosporaceae > Micromonospora > Verrucosispora sp. SN26_14.1. The sequence goes on from NZ_SISL01000066.1 coordinate 1,844, forward strand.
CCAGCCCGCCCCCGTCGGCTGCCACGTCGGCGACCGTCGGCCCGTCCTCGCCCCACGGCGTGAACCGCAGCACCTCGTGCCACCAGGGCGCCAGATAGCAGACGTGCCGCTGCTGCCCGGTGTACTCCTGGGTCACCTGGAACTCCACCGCCAACCGGGTGTCCGGCATCGCCGTGATCACCGGTGACACCGGCTCCCGGGTCTGGAAGTCCAGCGGACCGTGCTTGACCTGCACGATCACGTTGTCCCGGAAGCGACCGTCGAGCGGGGCGAAGTGGTCACCGGCGGCGCGGGCCCGGTCGGTGGAGCGGTCCCGCCAGTCCTGCCGGTGGTTGTAGACGAAGGCCCGCCAGTGCACCACGCCCCCGTACGGTGCCAGCGCCTCGGCCAGCAGGTTCGCCCCGTCGGCGTGGTCGCGGCCGTAGCTGAACGGGCCGGGCTGTCCCTCCGAGTCGGCCTTCACGAGGTATCCGCCGAAGTCCGGGATGCGGGCGTAGACCCGGGCGGTGGTCCCGGCCCACCAGGCACGCACCGTCTCGTCGAGCGGGTCGGCGGTGGGCAGCCCACCGACCATCACCGGCGCGGCGAAGTTCACCGACAGGTGCACCCGGATGCCGTACGGACGCAGGTCCTCGGCGATCTCGGCGACGTCGTCGAGCCGGTCGGTGAGCAGCCGCGCCTCGGTGGCGTGCACGTTGACGTTGTTCACCGACACCGCGTTGATCCCGCACGCCGCCAGCAACCGCGCGTACGCCCGCACCCGCGCCCGGTCCGGATGTGCCCGGCCGGCACGCCAGAGGATCGACCCGCCGGCGTACCCGCGTTCGACCTGGCCCATCACCGGATGCACGTCGACGTTGTCCCAGTGGTTCAGCATCCGTCGCCGCATCACCGGCCGGTACGCCCGCGCCGGATGCGGTGCGCCGAACGCCGACTCCCCGAGCCGGACCACGTGGAACAGCCCGTGGAGCAGGCCCGCCGGTGCGTCGGCCAGCACCACCGTGACCTCGCCGTGGCGGACGGCCGCGTACCCCTCGGGACCGAGCGGACCGCCACCGGCGGCGTCCAGGTCGGCCCGCGCGGCGTCGAGGACGCGCTGCGTCCCGTCGTCGTCCACTGCGGACGCGCGGTGGTCGGTCAGGGTGAGGACGAGGTGGGCGGGTGGGCCGTCGGCGGACCGGCGGACCGTGCCGCCGTGGGTGGCGCAGGCGGTCCGGACCTCGTGCCACACGGTGTCGACGAGCAGGCCGTCACCGTGGACGAGGGTGTGCCGGGAACCGACGGCGCGGAACGCGGCCGGCGGCAGCCAGGCGGGGTGGACGTCGGTCGGGTCGGAGCCGGTGTCGCGCTCCGGGCAAATCCGTCGCATTACGCAGATCGTAACTAAGTTGATCGATGCGTCAAGGTCCTTCCGGAACCTTTCGGGCGGTACCGACCGGAGTCTCCAGGAGCCGCGCCAACTCCCCCGGGGTACGCGGACGGGCCCCGGCCAGGCCGGGTACGCGGTCCAGCAGCCGATGCACCACCGGTGCCCACGCCGGAGTCAACGCGGCACCGTCGAGCAGGTCTCCGCCGCCCAACTCGGCGCCGGACACCCCCTGCCGGATCCGGCCACCCGCCACCAGTACCCGTTCGTCGGCCCACCGGTACGCCAGGTCCACGTCGTGCGTGGCGAGCAGCAGCGTGGTGCCGGCCCGGTGCAGGGCGTCGAGCGTGCGCAGCAACGCCTCCACCCCCGACGGGTCGAGTCCGGCGGTCGGCTCGTCCAGGATCAGCACCCGGGGCCGCAACGCCACCGCCCCGGCGATCGCCACCCGCTTACGCTGGCCGTACGAGAGCAGGTGGGTGGGACGGTCGGCGAGGTCGCCGATCTCCAACGCGGCCAGCGCCTCGGTACACCGCTGCCGCACCTGCGCGTCGTCCAGACCGAGGTTGACCGGCCCGAACGAGACGTCCTGGAAGACGGTCGCGGCGAACAACTGGTCGTCGGGGTCCTGGAGCACCAGCTGCACCTGCTGACGGACGTCCAGCAGCCCCGCCCGGGTCCGGCGCAGCGGCACCCCGCCGACCAGCACCGTGCCGGCGTCGGCGGCCAGCGATCCGACCATCAGCCGGAACAGGGTCGTCTTGCCACCGCCGTTGGGCCCCAGCACGGCCATCCGCCGCCCGGCCGGCACCGACAGGTCGGCGCCGGTCAGTACCGGACGCTCCGCCTCGTACCCGAAACTGACCCCGCGCAGCTCCAACAGCGGCGGATCGCCGCTCACCCGAGCACCACCAGCAACCGGGTGGCCAGCACCACCGCCGCCAGCAGCAGCACGGTGACGACCAGGAACGCCGCCGACGGCTGGCGGACCTCGGTGCGTACCGCCAACGAGCCGGTGTAACCGCGCAGCGCCAACCCCTCCTCCCAGCGCCGGGCCAGCGAGAACGCCCGGACGAAGACCGCGCCGGCCTGCCCGGCCAGCGACCGGTAGGTGCTGGCCCAGGTCCGGTAACCCAGCCGGGCCGCCTGGGCCTGCCGCACCGCGTGCACACTCTCCAGCAGCAGGAACAGCATCCGATAGATCAGCGCGGCCACCTCGGTGACCGCGCTGGGCACCCCGAGACGCTGGAGCCGGGGCAGCACGTCGGCCAGCGGCGTGGTGGCGGCGAACAGCAGCAGGCAGAGCAGCGCGGCGCAGGCCCGACCGGCGGTCGTGGCGGCCGTCACCAGCCCCTCCGGCGCCCACCGGAACTGTGTCGGACCGGAGACCGCCACCAGCATCGGCACCGAGCCGGTCAGGATGAACAGCAACGGCGTCCGGGCCACCCGCACCAGCAGACGCGGCGGAAGCGCCGCCGGCCCGAGCAACGCCACCGCTGCGGTCAGGCCCACCACCAGGGCGCCCGGCCACGGCGGCAGGAGCAGGGCGCAGCCCAACAGCCCCAGGGCCAACAGAGCCTTCTCCGCCGGGTGGCGACGTCGCCAGGGGCTGGCGTACGCCGCCACGTCCAACGCGAGCACTAGTCGGTGGTCTTCTCCCCGGTCGCGGACTGCTCGCCACGCAGCCGCTGCCGGGTCCGGGCCACCCCGAAGTAATAGCCGAGGAACCCGGCACCGAGGGCGGCCTGAAGCGCGAACAACGCCGACTCGATCTCACCCGACGGCGGTTCGTAGATCGAACTGAACCACGGCTCGTAGTCGGGATGGTCGTTGACGATCGCCTCCTCGGCGAGGGCGTCGGCACCGGCGAACGGCTCCTCGCCGCTGCCGAGCCCCAGCACCAGCGGCGCCACCGCCAACGCCACCACGGCGAGCAGCAACAACAGGTTGGTCCGGCCGAACGACTTCACGCCACCGCTCCCTGGGTCGTCGGGGCCGGACGGCGCAGGATGCCGAGCCGGCGGAGTTCCTGCGGGCTCACCCGGACCAGCAGCCGGACCACCAGGACCGTGAGCAGCCCCTCGCTGATCGCCAGCGGGATCTGGGTGACCGCGAAGATGGACCCGAACTTGGCCAGCGCGCCGACGAAGCCCGAATCCGGATCCGGGAAGGCCAGCGCGAGCTGCGCGCTGGTCACGCAGTACGTCGCCAGGTCGGCCAGGGCAGCGGCGAAGAACACCGAGATGCCGAGGCCGCCACCGAACCGGCGGATCAGCGCGTACACGCCGAAGGCCACCCAGGGGCCGACGATGGCCATCGAGAAGACGTTCGCGCCGAGCGTGCTCAACCCGCCGTGCGCCAGGAGGAGCGCCTGGAACAGCAACACGATCGTGCCGAGCACACTCATCACCGGTGCCCGGAACAGGATCGCGCCGAGACCCACACCCGTCGGATGGGAACAGGAGCCGGTCACCGAAGGGATCTTCAGCGCCGACAGGACGAAGGTGAACGCCCCGGCCGCGCCGAGCAACAGCTTCGCGTCGGGGTTCGCGCGGACCTGCTGGACCAGGTTGCGCGCACCGTGGATGACGAACGGTGTCGAGACCGCGAACCATGCCGCCGCCTGCACCGGTGGTAGGTAGCCCTCAGCGATGTGCATGAGTCGACCTCCCCTTCCAACACCTCGTGGACGAGATCACATGTCGGGGTCGGTCTCCTGGCTCCCGGATCGTCGCGTACTCCGGCCTTCCCAGGTCCTCCACGGACCCAGTGGCGTACAAGTCGGAGTGAACTCCCCGGTCACAGTGGCGAGGGCCGCGCCGGTATCACACCGGCTTCCCGTTACCGCGACGGCGCGACGTTATCCGTTCCGCACACCGACGCACAAGACTCGTCGATGCCACCGCGACCGTACGCGGGTGAAGAGTGCCGTTTGTCACGACGATTCACGGGTAGACGCCAGATCCGTTGCGAGAAGGGGCCGACCGGTTGGACGAGAACGAGTTCATCGACTCCGTGGCGCACCGCACCGGCGCGTCGACGGAGCAGGCGACCGCCATCGCGCGCGCCACCCTGACCACGCTCGCCGAGCGGATCGACGGCGGCGAGGCACGGGACCTGGCCGACCGACTCCCGGAAGGGCTGCGGGCGTACACGTTCGCGCCCAGCGAGACCGCCGAACGCTTCGGGCTCGACGTGTTCGTCGACCGCGTCGGCGGCCGTGCCGACGTCGATCCCGACCTGGCCGAGGCCGGCATCCGGGCGGTCCTGGACACCATTCGAGGTGACGTCGCCCCCGCCGACCACGACGACGTCATCGCGAACCTGCCGGCCGAACTGTGGCAGGTGGCCAACCCGGCGCCGTCGTACGACGCGCAGCGCGACCGCGGCTAGCGGGTCACCGCCCGGTCAGGTGGGGCGCCGGCTCCACGTACACCGGCAGATGGTGCCCGGCCCTGGCACAGAAGAGGGCGACCTCGTACGCCATGTCCCCCACCTCCGCCGAGCCGTCGATACCGACGGTGAGGATCGCCCCGTTGCCGGTGGTGGCGTGGAACAGGAACGCCCGCGACATCTGCACCACCACCTGGTGCAGCTCACCCTCACCGCACAATCGGGCGGCGGCCAGACCGAGCGCCTGGAGCCCACAGACCACACTGGACAGTTCCTCGGCGATCTCCTCGTCGATGCCCCGCGAGGCCCCCAGCATGATGCCGTCCGGGGAGAGCACCACCGCGAACTTGGCGCCGGGCACCCGATCCACGATGTCGTCGAGCGCGTCGTTGAGGTTCTCGGCGGTGACCAGGGCATGGGTCATAAGGGCGCTGTCCTCTCGTCGAAACTCCTACGTTCGTACCAGAGAAGACGCGGCCTCAGGAGCCCACTGGTGGCCCGATCCTGTTCTCTGATCCCCCTAACGTACGACGACGCTGGTCACCCTAATCGGACGGGTCGGACGTCCCGGTCACACCGGGAATCCCTCTTCTGACCGACGGTGACACCCGCTCAGGACGACGGCACCGGACCCCGCAACCCCACCAGGCCGGGCACGGCGACACGACCCAGTTCGGCACCGCTGGTCGGGTCGAGCCACCGCACCGCCGACGGCCCACCCACATAGAGACGGCCACCGTCGGGGCCGAGGACGAGACCGGTGACGGGGGCGTCGACCGGTCGTTCGGCGACGACCCGCAGACCGACCGCATCCACCGTACGCAGCACACCGGCCCCGCCGAGGAAGAGCCGATCGTGGTCCGCCGTCGCGTACGCCGGGCCGGACACGCCGGGCACGACGGCGGTACGGCGTACCGTCAGTTCCTCGGTGGAGATCTCGGCGACGGTCCCGGAGGTCAGGTCGGCGACGTACAGCCGGGAACCGTCCGGGGCGATCGCCATGGCGTGCCCGTCGGCTGTGCCCTCCCCGAACGGGTGCGGCAGATCCACGCAGTAGGCCCACCGCTCGTGCAGGTGCAGCGTGTGCACGAAAGCGTGGACGTCGCTCCCCGGCCGTCCACTGATGCGGTCCCGGGTGTGCCGATGCTCGGGCTGATGGGTGTAGAGCGTGTACAGGACGCGACGGTCCGGGGCGAGTACCGCCTGACGCCCGTCACCGCGCATCTCCTCCTCCGCGCCCGCCGGGATCGCCTGCTTGAGGCGGGTCTGCAACGGGCCGGCCACACCGGTGGCGAGGTCGACCACCCGAACCCGGTACCGGTCCGGCGTCTGCGGCGGCAGCCACTCCAGCACGAAGAGGCCGGTGTGGTCGTGGGTGAACGCCTCCGGGACGACGTTGCCCGGCAGTCGCAGCCGGTGCCGCACCCCACCCGCGTCGGCGATCAGCACCGGCGTGGCGTCCCGCCCGGCCGGAGACGCTGCGGTGACGCTCACCGCCTCGGTGGTCAGTACCACCCACGTGCCGTCGGCGGAGACCGTCTGCGGCACCCAGCGGCCGGGCAGCCGCACCCGGGCGGAGGCGACACCGGTGGCGGTCTCGATCCGCCAGAACGCGGTGTCGGCACCCTCCGGCGTGCTCGCGTACACCGACCGCCCGTCGGCGGTGGCGACGGCGTGCGGGACCACCTGCCGTTCGGCACCACGGAGCAGGCCGAGTCCGTCGGCCAGGTCCACGAGCAGCGGATCCGGCGGCACGCCTGCCACCGGTGACCCGGTCGGATCACACCCGACCAGCGTCGCGGCACCCGCGCCCACCAGCGCGGACAACAGGGTACGGCGGGTGGTCGTCCTCGTCGCCATCATGCCCGGATGACACCGTCACGCCGATTCCGGTTCCGTCGGCGGAGAGTGGAACCTGAACGCCACGACCGGTGTCAGGACAGTGATCCCACCGGAGGTTCCCCTGGACGACGAGGAACTCGTCACCCGCGCGCAGGCAGGTGACCTGGAGGCGTACGAACTCCTGGTCGCCCGGCACACCGCGTCCGCGTACCGGACGGCGATCCTGCTCGGCGCGGGAGCTGACGCGGAGGACATGGTCCAGGAGGCGTTCGTGAAGGGCTACCGGAAACTGTCCCGCTATCGCGGCGACGCCTCGTTCCGATCGTGGCTGCTGGCGATCGTGGCGAACGAGACACGCAACCTGCACCGGTCACGCGACCGGCGTACCGGTCTGGTGCTGCGGGCCGCCCGGGCGGCACCGTACTCGGAGGCCGCCGAGGACGGGGCCGTCGACGCCGTACTCGCCGGGGAACGGCGAGCCACCCTGGTCCAGGCTCTGCGGTCGTTGCCGGAGCGCGACCGCGAGGTGATCGTCTGCCGCTACTTCCTCGACCTGTCCGAGGACGAGACGGTCGCCATGCTCGGCTGGGCACGCGGCACGGTGAAGTCGCGGACGTCCCGCGCCCTGGTGAAGCTGCGTGGCCTGCTCGACGTCGAGGAGCTGAGCCGTGGCTGACCTCGAACGGGAGCTGCGCGAGCTGTCCGCCTGGCTGGAGACCCCCGAGCCGCCGGACGTCACCGCCCGGGTCCGCGCCCGGCTGGCCGCCCCCGCCCGATCCTCGCGGACCATCGAGGGACGCCGTCGTCGATGGCGGTACGCGGTGGCCGCGCTTCTCGCCGCCCTCCTGGTGATCGCCCTGCCGCCCGGACGGGCCGCGCTGGCCGACGCGGTGGCCGGACTGCTGCGCTTCGCCGGCATCACGATCAGCACCGCACCCGACCCGCCGCCACCGACGGCTTCCCCGTCGCCGCTGCCCGCGCAACGCCTGACCGATCTGGGCGAGGTGCACCGGCTGGTGCGGTTCCCGGTCCGGGTACCGGCCGCGCTCGGCCCGCCCGACCGGGTGCTGGTGGCCGACCCGGACGGCGCGGGGGGACACCGGGTGGCGACGCTGCTCTACCGAGGCGGTCAGATCCGGCTGGACGCCTTCGACGGACGGCTCGACGGCATCTTCTTGAAACAGGCCGGCGGATCCGGGGCGCAGTGGACGGAGGTCGGCGGACGACAGGCGGCGTGGATTCCCGGCCCGCACCCGATCTCGTACGTGGATCGGGACGGGGTGGTGCGGGAGGAGAGCGCCCGGCTCGCCGCCGCGACGCTGATCTGGGAGCAGGGCGGAGTGACCTACCGCCTCGAAGGCGAGCTGACGGTGATCGCGGCGGTCGAGATCGCATCGTCGCTCGAATAGCGGAATCCAGCGCGCCGGCGCCGCCGGATGTAAGGAGGGGTCCCCTGCTATGCATGAGGCGTTAGCAGGGGGCCCCTCCTTACATCCACACCTCGCCCGGTGACCTCGAGTCGCGGCGGTTGCCTGGGGTGATCAGAATGGCGGGATGACGCGTACCCGCTGGACCGCCCTGATCGCGGTGGCCGCTCTCGCGACGGTCGCCGGCTGCTCCGACGGGGCGGAGTCGGAGTTGCCGGTGCGGTCGGCGCCCCTGCCGGCCGAGGTGCGGGGGCTCGGTGCGGCGGTGTTGATGGTGCCGGTGGCGGACGAGCGACGTAGCGACCTGGTCGGCTTGCTGGCGGTGGACCGGTTCGGGGACGACGTGGCGGGGGTGACGCCGGTCCGGCGGCACGTCGACCTCGCCCTGGGTGATCCCCGGTTCCCGACGGTCGCGCGAGGGCTGGCGGAGGACCGGCGGGACGCGCTGCTCGTGGGCGGTCGGCTGCGGGACGTCACGTTGCCCGAGCACACGTACGCCCGGGAGGTCACCGGCGTCGGTGCCGGGCTGTCGATCACGGGATCCCGGTGCCTCACGGTGACCGGCGAGGGTGCGATCGCGCAGCCGTCGGTGGAGGCGTCCTGCACGGCCGCCGAGCTGGGTGGTGTGATGTGGCAGGACCGGCCGCGCACCGGGTACGGGGGGATCGACCTGAAGACCGGAGCGGCGAGTCCGCCCGTGACGTTGCCGTCGTACCCGATCGCCGTCGGCGCGGACGGCCGCTACCTCGCGGCGCTCAGCAAGGATCGGCCCCGGCGGCTCGTCGTGGCGGACACCTCGAACGGGCGGTCCCGGCCCACCGTCGAGCTCGGCGGCGGGACCGTCCAGGGGGCGATGACAGAGGGCGGCTTCGCGGTGCTGCACCTGGTCGACCGGCAGCGGGCGGTCAGTGTGGTCGCCCCGGACGGTGCGGTGCGGACCCTGCTCAGCCCGGTCGGAGAGGTCGCCTTCGCGCCGGACGGGAGTCGGGCCGTGGTGGTGGACACCCGCTCCGACAGTAAACGGCTCGCCGTGCTCGATCTCTCGTCGGGCGCGGTCACGCCGGTGGCGGACCTGCCGCCGATGACGGGGTCGGTGACCGCGACCGTGTCCGGGGACACCGCCCTGGTGGTGGACGTGCCGTTCGGGCCGGACAGCGGCGAGCCGACGCCGCGACCCACGCGCGCCTGGTCGGTGCGGCTCGCCGAGGCCACCGCGACGCCGCAGCCGAACCCGCCCGCCGCGTCGGCGGTGCTGGTACGCAAGACCGACACCCCGCCGGCCGTCGCGTCGACGGTGTCGGCGGTGATGTTCCAGCCGGGCGGCGAGACGCTCACCCTCACTCCCGACGGTACGGTGACCACCGCCCCGCCGGGAGCCACGCCCACCGCGAGCCTCGGTGGCGGTGCGGTGCTGCACACGCTGGTCGACTCCGACGGGGAGGAGCGGGCCGACCGGGTGTTGGTGACCGACGGGTCCGGCGGTGCGACCGAGGTGTCCACCGGCGCCGGCGACGACCAGCGTGTCGACCGGGTGATCCTCACTCCGGACGGTGGACATCTGTTGTTCTCGCTGCGTCCGACCCGTCCCCGGGGGCAGCCGAGCGATCTCGACGCCGTGGTGGTGGCGCGGCGCGACGGCTCCGGCGAACCGGTCGTCGTCTACCGGGGCGCGGTGCTGGCCGGTCTCGGTGTGGAGCAGACGAGCACCCCGTGACCGGGTGACGGTCGGGCGGTCAGTGCATCGCCTGGGTGCCGATGACGGCCAGTAGTTGCAGCTTCTCGTAGCTCTCGCTGCCGGGGACGGCGGTGTAGACGAGCAGCGAGTGGCCCTGCCCCGGGTCGACGAGCGCCTGGCAGGTCAGCTCCAACATGCCCAGCTCGGGGTGGACGAAGTGTTTCACCTCGTGCGGGCGGATGCCGACCTCGTGGTCCTCCCACACCTGCCGGAACTCGTCGCTCTGCGTCAGGAGCAGGTCGGCCAGGTACGCGGCGCGGGAGCCGGGGCCGCGCAGCGTGACGATCTCGCGTAGTCCGGAGGCGAACATCCGGGTGAGGTGCGGGTGGTCGCGGGGGTCGTAGCGGGCGCGGGTATCCGGGTCGGTGAACCAGCGGTAGCCGATGCTGCGGGCCGGGCCCTGGTAGCGGGTCAGGTCGCCGGTGAGCGCGACACCGAGCGCGCTCTGTCGGAGCGTCTCGCCGAGTTCGGTGACGATCTCCGCGGGCGTGTCCTGGAGGCGGTCGAGGATGCGAAGCAGCCCCGGACTGATGTGGGTGCCGGCGGCGCTGGGCGCGGGCGGGTTGTGCCCGGCGAGCCGGAACAGGTGGTCGCGCTCGTCGAGGGAGAGGTGCAGGCCCTGGGCGATGGAGGCGATCATCTGCTCCGAGGGTTGCGGGCCGCGTTCGCGTTCCAGCCGGGAGTAGTAGTCGGTCGACATGTGGCAGAGCGCCGCGACCTCCTCGCGCCGCAGCCCGCTCGTGCGGCGGCGTTGCCCGCGCGGCAGGCCGACGTCGGCGGGTTGCAGCGACTCGCGATGCCGCCGCAGGAACTGCGCCAGTCCGGTCCGGTCGATCGCCATGGGTGCCTCCTTCGGTGCCGCCTCGTTTCTACCGCCCGCGTCGGCCGGTAGCCACGGCCCGCCGATCCCCCCTTCGCCGCGCTGACCCGGCCGCGCGATCCGGGGATCGACGGTCCCTGAATAACGCCGCCGGGATCTCCGAGGGTGGAGACACCGACACGATCCCAGGAGTACGAACATGCCAGGTAAGACGATCGACATCAGCGTTCCCGACCTGTCCGGACAGCGGGCGGTCGTCACCGGCGCCAGCGACGGCATCGGGCTCGGCATCGCCGGCCGGCTCGCCGCAGCCGGAGCCGAGGTGATCCTGCCGGTACGCAATCCGGGCAAGGGCGAGGCGGCGGTCGCCGCGATCCGCCGTCAGCACCCGAGGGCGACCGTGTCGCTGCGGGCGCTCGACCTCTCCTCGCTCGCCTCCGTCGCCACGCTGGGCGAGACGCTGCGTGCGGAGGGTCGGCCGATCCATCTCCTGGTCAACAATGCGGGTGTGATGACCCCGCCGCAGTTGCAACGCACCACCGACGGATTCGAGCTGCAGTTCGGCACCAACCATCTGGGGCATGTCGCGCTCGTGGGTCACCTGCTGCCGCTGCTGCGCGCCGGTCGGGCGCGGGTGACGTCGCAGCTCAGCATCGCGGCGAACCGCAACGCCATCAACTGGGACGACCTGAACTGGGAGCGCTCGTACGACGGGATGCGCGCATACAGCCAGTCCAAGATCGCGCTCGGGTTGTTCGGGCTCGAACTGGACCGCCGCAGTCGGGCCCACGGCTGGGGCATCACCAGCAACCTGTCCCACCCGGGGATCGCCCCGACCAGCCTGCTCGCCGCGCGTCCCGAGGTGGGCCGCCAGCGGGACACCATGGGCCGACGCATGATCCGGACCATGTCCGCGCTCGGCATCGTCGCCGGGACGGTCCGCACCGCGCAGCTTCCCGCCCTGTACGCCGCCACCTCCCCCGACGCCGCCGGTGGCCGGTTCTACGGGCCGAGCGGCATCGGGAACCTGGGAGGTGCGCCGGCCGAGCAGAAGCTCTACTCCCGGTTGGGTGACGCCGCCGAGGCGCAGCGCGTCTGGCGGGTGTCGGAGGAGTTGACGTCGGTGTCGTACCCGACCGACTGAGGCGAGTGCGGTGGGTGCCCCGGATGCCGCCCGGCGCGGCACCCGGGGCGTCCCGGGCCCCGTCGGCCCGTCATCCGCGTACCGCGACGGGATCGACCGTCGCGGTACGCCGCTGGTGGGTGCGGATCAGGTCGGCGTAGCGGGCACCGCTGGCCTTGAGCGTGCGCCGCTGGGTGGCGTAGTCGACGTGCACCAGGCCGAAACGCTTGTCGTAGCCGTACGCCCACTCGAAGTTGTCCAGCAGGGACCAGGCGAAGTAGCCGGTCACCGGGGCGCCCCGGTTCACCGCCGCCGCGCACGCCGCCAGGTGCCGTTCCAGGTGGTCGGTGCGTTCCGGGTCGGTGACGGTGCCGTCGGCGGCGACCACGTCCGGCCAGGCCGAGCCGCTCTCGGTGACCAGGATGCGGGGCGGGGCGTACTCCTGGCCGACCTCGACCAGCAGGCGTTCCAGGCCGGCCGGATGCACCTCCCAGTCCATCGCGGTGTGCGGCACGTCGGGCACCGGCACCTGCCGGGCGTACGGTGCCGGGCCGTCCGGGTCGTCGGCGGCGACCTGCCGGAAGTAGTAGTTGACGCCGAGGAAGTCGGTCGGGGTGGCGATGATCGCGAGGTCGTCGCCGCGCACCGGCGGTTCCACGCCATAGGTGGCGACCATGTCGGTCGGGTAGCCCCGGCCGTGCAGCGGATCCAGCCACCAGCGGTTGACGTGCCCGTCGAGTCGGCGGGCGGCGGCCAGGTCGGCGGGTCGGTCGCTGGCCGGGTCGATCGGGCTGAGGTTGAGCACCGGCCCGATCGACGCGGGGGCGGCGGCGTGCGCCCGGATCGCGGTGGTGGCCAGACCGTGGCCGAGCAGCACGTGGTGGGCGGTGTGCACGGCACGGCCCAGGTCCCGCTCGCCGGGGGCCATCCGCCCTTCGAGGTGACCGATCCAGGCGACGCAGAGCGGCTCGTTCACGGTGCACCAGTCGGTGACCCGGTCGCCGAGGCGGGCCGCGACCACGGCGGCGTAGTCGGCGAACGCCTCGGCGGTGTCCCGCTGCGGCCAGCCGCCCCGGTCCTGCATCGCCTGCGGCAGGTCCCAGTGGTAGAGCGTGACGAAGGGGCGGATCCCGGCGGCCAGCAGCGCGTCGGTCAGCCGGTCGTAGAAGTCCAGCCCGGCGGCGTTGACCGGGCCGACGCCGTCGGGTCGGACCCGGGGCCAGGCCACCGAGAAGCGGTACGCCTCGACGCCGAGCTCGCGCATCAGCGACACGTCCTGCGGCCACCGGTGGTAGTGGTCGCAGGCGACCTCGCCGGTGTCGCCGTTGTCGATGGCACCCGGCCGGGTGCAGAAGGTGTCCCAGATGGAGGGTCTGCGGCCGTCGGCGTGGACGGCGCCCTCGATCTGGTAGGCCGAGGTGGCGACTCCCCAGAGGAAGTCGGGCGGCAGCGGGGACAGGTCCGGCACGGGCGGGTTCTCCTCGGTTATCACGGTGGACGGGCTCACTTGACCGCACCGGCGGTGAGGCCGGCGACGAAGTAGCGCTGCAACGCCAGGAAGCCGGCGACCACCGGCACGCTGACCACCAGCGAGGCGGCCATCACCTGGTTCCAGTAGACGTTGAACTGGGTGGAGTAGCCCTGGAGGCCGACGGCGAGGGTGCGGCTGCTCTCGTTGGTCAGCACCGAGGCGAACAGCACCTCGCCCCAGGCGGTCATGAAGGCGTACACGGTCACCGCGACCACGCCGGGCACCGCCGCCGGCAGCACCACCTGGAACAGGGTGCGCAGCGGGCCGGCGCCGTCGACCTGGGCGGCCTCGTCGAGCCCGCGCGGGATCGAGTCGAAGTAGCCGACCAGCATCCAGATCGAGAACGGCAGCGAGAAGGTGAGGTACGTGATGATCAGGCCGGTGCGGGTGGCGTAGAGCGCGATGCCGGTGGCGTTGCCCAGGTTGACGTAGATCAGGAACAGCGGCAGCAGGAACAGGATGCCGGGGAACATCTGGGTGGAGAGCACGGTCACCGAGAAGATCTGGCGGCCCCGGAACCGGTAGCGGCTGACCGCGTACGCGGCGAAGACCGCCACAGTGACCGAGAAGAGGGCCGCCACGCTCGCCACCAGCAGGCTGTTGAGCAGGTACCGGCCGAGCGGGACGGTCGACCACATGTCCACGAACGCCTGCACGGTCGGGCGTCGGGGCCACCAGGTGAAGGCGGCCTGCACGTCCTGCAACGGTTTGAGCGCCGAGCTGACCATCACGTAGAGCGGAACGAGCACGAACCCGGCGAGCAGCGTCAGCACGATCCGGCGGGACCAGCGTTCGGCGGCGGTCTCACGCATCGTTCCTCCGTCGGTTGGTCAGCAGCAGGTATCCGGCGGTGACCAGCAGCAGGAACAGCAGCAGCACCACCGACATGGCCGAGCCGGTGCCGAAGTCCCAGGTCTGGAAGGAGCTGCGGTAGATGTGCAGCGAGATCAGGTCGGCCTCGGCCGGTGCCGAGCCGCCGAAGAGCACGTACGGGGTGTTGAAGTCGTTGAACGTCCAGAGGAAGAGCACCAGCAGCAGCACCAGGTTGACCGGGCGCAGCATCGGCAGGGTCACCGAGCGCAGCCGACGCCAGAACCCGGCGCCGTCCATGGCGGCGGCCTCGTACAGCTCGTCGGGGATGTTCTGCAGCCCGGCCATGATGCAGAGGAAGGCGAAGGGCCAGGTCCGCCAGATCGACACGATCAGCAGCGCGACGAAGCTGTTGTCGCCGATCAGCCAGAACGGTGGCTCGTCGACCAACCCCAACTGGTCGACCAGCACGTGGTTGACCAGGCCGGTGTCGCGCTGGAACAGGAAGGTCCAGGTGATCACGGCGGTGTAGACCGGCAGCGCGTACGGGGTGAGGAACAGTGCGCGCAGCACCGCCCGGCCCCGGAAGGGGCGTTGCAGCAGGACGGCGGCGGTGGTGCCGAGCACCCAGGACAGCCCGACGGAGAGCACCGTGTAGACGACGGTGACCCGGAACGAGCGCAGCAGTTCGGCTCCGGCGGCGGAGTCGACGTCCAGCACGACGCGGTAGTTGTCCAGCCCGACGAAGGGTGCGCCGGACCAGTCGCGGATGTGGAACTGGGTGAGTTCCAGCAGGCTCATCCACGTGCCGACGAGCATCGGCACGACGTGGATCGCCAGCTCCAGCACGATGGCCGGGGCGAGCAGGAGGTACGGCAGCAGCGAGCGGCGGGGTCGGCGGGAGCGTCGTCGCGCGGGCGGCCCGGTCTCGGTGGGGGTGCCGACGGGCGGCGAGGTGGTGACGGCCATCAGGGTCCTTCCGCAGGCTGGCCGTGGGAGGGTCGGCGGGCACCTCCCACGGCCAGCGGTCCGTGGTCAGCGCATCTGCTGCTGGGCCCGGGTCAACTTCTCCCGGACGCTGTCCTCGGTGACCGGCCTGCCACTGGCCGCGTCGGCGAAGAGTTCCTTGATGGCGGTGCCGACCAGGGTCTCGAAGGTGCTCTCCTCGGGCACCTGCGGCAGCGGGGCCGCGCTGGTGGCCAGCGTCTGGGCGAGGACCTTCTGCTCGTCGGCGGCGAACGCCGGGTCGGCGGCGACGGTGTTGACCGCCGGCAGCGAGCCGTACGTCTTGTTCAGCGTCACCTGCGCGGTGTCGCTGGTCATGAACTTAACGAAGTCCAGTGCGCCGTCGAGGTTCCCGGTGTGCTTGAACACGGCGATGTTGATGCCGGCGACCATGCTGTTGACCTGCTTGCCGCCGGCCGGCGGGGTGGCCGGGAACGGCACCGGCGCCACCCCGTACGCGTCCGGGGCCATGTTCTGTGACCGCAGGTTGGCTCCGGCGGCCTGCCAGAGCAGCATGGCGGCCTTGCCGTTGGCGAAGTCGGAGACCGACTGGTTCTGCGCGTACTCGGCGTTGCTCGGGTTGACGATCTTGTCGGCGGCCATCAGGTCGACGTAGCGCTTGACGGCCGCGACGTTCTGCGGGGTGTCGAAGCTGGGCTTGCCGGCCGCGTCGAACCAGTCGCCGCCGTACTGCTGGCCGAAGGTGAAGGCGTGGTGGGCGTTCTCCGACGGGTTGGCGCCCTCCACGGCCAGGCCCCACCTGCCGTCGCCGGTGAGCTTCTTCCCGACCTCGGTCAACTCCTCCCAGGTGGTCGGCGGGGCGGTGACGCCGGCGTCGGCGAACGCCTTCTTGTTGTAGTACAGCGCGTAGGCGAGGCTGTAGAGCGGGACGGCGGCCGGCGGCTTGTCGGCGGCACCGGCGGCGGCCAGGGCGGCGGGGACGAAGCGGTCCTTGCCGCCGATCTTGTCGAGCGTGGCGTCGTCGAACTCGACCAGCGCGCCGGTGGCCTGCAACGAGGCGGACCAGGTGTTGCCGATGTTGACCACGTCCGGGCCCTGCCCGGTGGTGGCCGCGGCGAGCAGCCGGTTGAGCAGGTCCGACCAGGGGACCACCTCGACGTTGACCGTGATGCCGGTCTGCTGGGTGAACCTGTCCAGCTCGGGCTGGAGGATCGCCTTGTCGGCCTCCAGGCTGGCGCCCTGGTTGCTGGCCCAGTAGGTGAGGGTCTTGCCGGACCCGCCGGAGGAGTCGCCGGAGCCGCAGGCGGTGAGCGACGCGGCGGCCAGCACGGTCGCGGTGAGGATCGCGAGGTGTCGTCTCGACACGGTCTGCCCTTTCGATGGGGGTGGTGGGGACGCCGGTCGGGCCCGGGAGGACGGGGCAGGGTGGGCGGGACCGGGCGGTGGGTGGAGGCGGAGAGGCTCCCGCCGAGTTACATCACGGCTTAATTAATGTCGTCATTAAAATGGCTCGGCGGGGGGCCGTCAAGCACGGGCCGTACAGTCGCCCCGGGGCGGGCCGATCAGGATGAGGTGACACGTGGAGCTGGCGCGGGCGACGAACCGCAGCGTCCGGGTGCGCAACCGGTCGGCCCTGCTGTCCCGGATCTTCCTCGACGGCCCGCTGACCCGGCAGGATCTCGTCCGCAGCACCGGCCTGAGCCAGCCGGCGGTGAGCAACGTCGTCGGCGACCTGATCGACGAGGGCCTGGTGATGGAGGCCGGTGCCGCCGAGTCCGACGGTGGCCGACCGAGCATGATGCTGCGGATCGCGCCCCGGCACGCCGTGGTCGTCGGGGTGGACGTCGGCGAGACCCGGGTCCGGGTCGAGCTGTTCGACCTGGCGATGATCCTGCTGGCCAGCGCCGAGTACCCGTTGGAGGACGGCGGCACCGAGCCGGCCACGGTGGCCGGGCACGTGCTGACCGGCATCGACCGGGTGCTCGCCGAGGCCGACGCACGCCACGACGAGGTCCTCGGCGTCGGCATCGGCGTCTCCGGGGTGGTCGAGCAGGGCGACCGGGCCGTGGTGGACGCGCAGACCCTCGGCTGGGACCACGTGCCGCTGGAACGCCTGATCGCCGAGGGCACCGACCTGCCGCTGCACATCGACAACGGCGCCAAGACCCTCGGCCAGGCCGAGATGTGGTTCGGTGCCGGCCGGGGCGCCCGGCACGCGGTGTTCGCCCTGGTCGGCTCCGGTGTCGGCGCGTCCGTGGTGACCAACGGCGTCACCTACCGGGGCGCGTCCAGCAGCGCCGGCGAGTGGGGGCACACCACCCTCGTGTACGGCGGACGCCCCTGCCGCTGCGGCGCCCGGGGCTGCCTTGAGGCGTACGTCGGGGCCGAGGCGATCATCGACCGCTATCGCGAGGCCCGGCGCGGCCGGGCGGTGCCCGGAGCCGACGAGGAGTCGCAGATCGCCGCGCTGGTGGCGGCGGCCGAGACGTCGTCGACCGCCCGCCGGGTGCTCGACGAGACGGCCGACTACCTGGGCGCCGGGGTCGCCAACCTGATCAACCTGTTCAACCCCGAGCGGGTGGTGCTGGGCGGCTGGGCCATCATGGCGTTGGCCGAGCTGCTGCCCGCCGTCCGGGCCGCCGCCGGTCGCCAGGCGCTGCGCCTGCCGTACGCCCAGGTCTCGATCGAGCTGGGCGAACTCGGCGTGGACGCGGTGGCGCTCGGTGCGGCCACCCTGCCGATCGCCCGGCTGCTCGCCACCGGCGGCGTCCGTCGCTGAACGACAAAGCGAACCTTCGGGATAAATAACGAAGTTATAGATCGATGTCTTGACGCCGCCGTGTCGCCACCGCAACACTCTGCGGCAGACGCCCCGGCGTCCACGGTGCCCTCCCGGCGGCACCACCCTCGGTGCGAGGAAAGGCCCCTGCCAACGCCTGCGGTAGTAGCGGGGTCCCCTCCTCACACCCGGCCTCACCACCAGCCCGTCCCGTCCCGCACCCCGTCGCGCCCGACGTCCGCACCCCACGACCGACAGGCGACGTCATGACCGCACGCGCACCCCACGCACCGCCACCGCACCTCCGCCGACGACCCACCACCCGGCGCCTGCTCGCCGGGCTGGCGGTGACCCTGGTCGCCGCCCTCGTCCAGACCGTCGGCGCGGGCCCGGGCTC
>NZ_SISL01000660.1:0-2430 GCF_004307965.1 Verrucosispora sp. SN26_14.1
GCGCCCGCCCGGGTGGGAACGACGGCCGGACGGGCGCGGTGGCGCGGGCGGTGCCGGTCCGCCCGATCAGGGAGGGCCGGGGCGCGTGCCCCAGGGGGCAGGGGCACGCGCCCCGGCTCGGGGGGAGAAAAGCTCTACAGGTTGCCGAAGGTGTCGTACCTGGTCTGCTGAGGCGGGACGTCGTCGGCGGCGAGCACCCGCAACGTCGACCGGACCATCGAGGCGGAGCCGGAGACGTAGCAGTCGTGCGCGGTCCACGGCCCGTAGCGGGCCACCACCTCGGAGATGTCACCCTGCTCGCCGTCGAAGTCAGGGTCGTCGCTGCACGCCGGCGTCACCGACAGCCACGGATGTGCCGCCACCAGCTCCCGCAACTGGTCGAGACCGTACAGGTCCGCCTCGGTACGGGCACCGTAGAAGACGTGCACCCAGCGTGCCCGGTTGTAGCCGGCCAACTCCTCCACCAGGGCCTTCACCGGCGCCAGCCCGACCCCACCGGCGACACAGAGGATGTCCCGCTCCGACGCGCGGTCCAACGTCATCGACCCCATCGGCGCGGCCACCCGCAGCAGGTCACCCGGCTTGATCCGGCGGACCAGCGCACCCGAGACCCAGCCGGCCGCCTCCGGCGGCGTACGCACGTGGAACTCCAGCACGTTGTCGTCGTTCGGAGCGTTCGCCACCGAGTACGTCCGCCACACCCGGGGATGGTGCCGGGGCGCCTCCACGCTGACGTACTGGCCGGCCTTCCAGGACAGCGGATGTTGCAACGCGCGGCAGGTGAAGACGGCGGTGTCCGAGCCGTACCGCCGGTGGGTCAGCACCTCCGCGTGCCAGAACGGCGGGTTGTCGTCCGCCGCCGCCCCGGCCAGCATCTTCTCGGCGATCGCCGCGTACGCGTCCCGCCACGCCTGGTCGTACTCCAGGTTCCAGCCGTCCCCGGCGGTGCTACGCAACGCGTCCAACAACGCGACACCCATCGTGTCGTAGTGCGCCGCGTCGACGTGGTACTTGCGGTGGTCCCTGCCCAGCGCCCGCAGGAACTCGTCGAACCCCTCCGGGTCGTCCACGGTGTGGATCGCCGCGATGATCGCTTCGAGGAGCCGGTCACCCTGCCCGGACATCTGCACCGGGAACAGCTTGCGCAGCTCCGGGTCGAGGAGAAAGACCCGCGCGTAGAAGTGGTCCGTCAACCGGGCCCGATCCTCCTCGACCAGGGCCCAGCTCTCCTTCAGCAGCCGCGCGAAGTTGTCCACCTGGGAGCGCTCCTTCTTCTGCCGGCGGGGATCGGGAACACCGATAGAATGTCCACGGAGCGTGCATGTGGGTCGCACAGAATGTGCGATCCGACGTGAGGCGCGCTCAGTGACACCCGGATGCCACCAGGGCAGACGGTCGGGCACAGTGGTGCGGTGACCGCAGAGCTGACCAGCCCGACGTCCCGTCGGACACTCGGCACCGAGACGATGCTCGTGCTCGGCCTCTCGCTCGGCCAGTCGGCCGTCTACGCCACCGTCTCGATCATCGCGAAGCTGACCGCCGAGGGCGGACTCTCCCGGCAGACCGCCGCGCTGAACACCTCCGCGTCGGCCCGGCCGTACCTCGACCTCACGTACCAACTGCTCGGCATCGTCTTCGCGCTGCTGCCGGTGCTGCTCGCCGTACACCTGCTCACCCGCGACCCCGGCGACCCGGTACGCACCCTCGGCCTGGACGCCCGACGACCCTGGGCCGACATCGCCCAGGGAGCCGGGCTGGCGGCACTGATCGGGCTCCCCGGCCTGGTGCTGTTCTGGGCGGCAGCCCAACTCGGCATCAACGCCACCGTGGTGCCGGCCGCGCTGCCCGACCTCTGGTGGACCGTGCCGGTGCTGATCCTCGCCGCCTTCCAGAACTCGATCCTGGAAGAGGTGATCGTGGTCGGCTACCTGATGACCCGGCTACGGCAGCTCCAGTGGCGAGTCGGCGCGATCATCGCCACCAGCGCCCTTCTCCGTGCCTCCTACCACCTCTACCAGGGCTTCGGCGCGTTCATCGGCAACGCGGTCATGGGCGTCGTGTTCAGCCTCTTCTACCTGCGTACCCGCCGGGTGATGCCGTTGATCGTGGCGCACGCCCTGCTCGACATCTTCGCTTTCGTCGGCTACAGCCTGCTGCCCCGAGAATGGTTCGACTGGCTCTGACCGCGCAGACCCCGGCCCGGTGCCGGTCGCCGGTCGCGCTTCCGCTCCGACCGCGCAGGTCCCTGGCCCGGTGGCGGTCGCGCTCCCGGATGCTGGGGCTGGCCTCGGTCGGGGACGCGGGCGGCCGTTGGGCCCGGCAAGCCGTGGTCAGCGGGGGTCCGGCAGGCCGTGGTCAGCGACGTCGCGTCGGGCGATAGGCGGCGACCGCGCGGGAGGCCAGCCGCTGCGCCGCCGCCGAGTCACCGAC
>NZ_SISL01000661.1:0-2383 GCF_004307965.1 Verrucosispora sp. SN26_14.1
AGATGTGTAAAAGAGACACCCCCGGCGGAGGTGGTGGAGGCGGTCCAGCCGGGCCGCCCGTCGACCCGCCGGCCCGTCGTCCGGGAACGCCCACCGTCGACCGAGGACGATGCCGGCGACGTCGTCTGCCCGGTCTGCGGGACCGGCAACCCGCCGGGCCGCAGGTTCTGCCGACGGTGCGGGAGCGCCCTCGACGCCCGGACCGGCCCGTCCGGACGGGAGTCGTGGTGGCGCCGCCTGCGCCGAGCCGTGCTCCGGGCCGCGAACTGGATGTTCCGGCCCCGCTCCGGCGTCGCGGGTCTGGTACGCCGCCTCGCCGCCCTGCTGCTCGTCGTCGCCCTGCTCGCCGGGCTCGCGTACGGCGTGACACGCTTCGGTCCCCAGGCCGGCGACGCCGTACGGGACCGGCTCGCCGACCCGCAGCCGGTGAGCCCGGTGTCGGTCCAGGCGTCGAGTCAGGCGGGCGGTCACCCGGCGGAGGCGGTCGTCGACGGACTCAGCAACAGCTACTGGTCCCCCACCGCCGAGGGCACCGGTGCCGGAGAGTACGTGGAACTCACCTTCGCCTCCCCGTTCCGGCTGCTCGACCTGATCGTGCACTCCGGCGTCTCGGCGCAACGGGACGTGTTCCTGCGGCAGGCCCGCCCGGCGGTGCTGGAACTGACGCTCTGGACCGGCGGCGGCACCTCGGAGACCCGGACGCTCCAGCTCGGCGACCAGGCCGGCCCGCAGACCTTCCACCAGGTCGTCGACGACGTGGTGCGGGTACGCCTCACCGTCCGGGAGAGCTACGGCAGCGCCGCCGGCCGTCGGACCGCCATCGCCGAGGTGGAGTTCTTCCGCCGCCCCTGAGCGTGCCGCGTCGCCCCGCACGGCACCCGATGCCCGTGCGGGGCTCAGGCCGCGCGGGGGCTCAGGCCGCGCGGGCCGACTCGGGCACCCCGAGCGTGCGCAGCACCCGGTCGTACGCGCAGCGCGTCCGCGCCGCCGCAGCCGTGTCCCCGGAGCGCTGGTGCGCCTCGGCCAGCACCCGCCACGCGTCGTCCCGGAACCCGTCGATCTCCAGCCCGCGTCGGGCCGCCGCAGCCGCCCCGGCGAGGTCGCCCGCCTCCAGTTCGCGCGCGGCGAGTGTCGCCGCCGCCTCCGCCGCCAACGTGCGGTAGCGGTCCCGGTCGGCCACCACCCACTCCGCCGGCCCGTCCTCCGGCAGCAGGTCACCGGTGTACTGGGCGAGGGCCTCCCGCAGGGCCGCCGTCGCGACGCCCCGCTGCCCCGCGCCCACGTCGCGACGCCACACCGCCACCGCGTGCTCGAACGACCGCACGTCGCAGCGGGCGGTGCGCGGCAGGTCCAACAGGTACGACTCGCCGTCCCGACGCACGAACCGGGACTCGCCGCGCCGTACGCCCGGTTCGAGGAACGCCCGCAACGTGGAGACGCCGACGTGCAGGTTGCGGATGCCGGACCCGACCGGCAGCTCCGGCCAGAGCGCCGTCAGGATGGTCTCCCGGTGTACCGGCCGACCACCGTGGGCGGCCAGGAAACGCAGCAGTGCGCGGACCCTCGGCCGTACCGTCGTCCACTCCAGCCGCCGCCCCGGGATCTCCAGATGGAACCCGCCGAAACAGCGGACCACGAGCGGTGCGGCGTCCGACGGCTGCGCAGCGGTCGACCCCGGTTCCTCGACCGCCCGTCCCCGGAGCGGCTGATGGCTCGAATACCTCATCTTCCGGAACTCCTCCGTCCCCCATCGGTCGCCGTGCCCACCACAGATGCTGCGCCGATCACCGCGCGTAGACATCAGTCAGTTGACGCATACCGATCTCGGCGGCGTCACAGGGTCAGGACTCGGCGCCTGAGACCGCCTCCCGGCGCAGCGCCTCGCGGGCGATCTCGACCCGGCTCCGCACGCCGAGTTTGCCGAGGACATGCGAGATGTGGGTCTGCACGGTACGCCGTGACAGGTACATCTCCCGGGCGATGTCCGGTGTGGACCGCCCCTCCGCCACCAGCGCGGTCACCCGCGCCTCGGTCGGGGTGAGCGCCTCCCAGCCGACCTGCGCGCGGGCCGGCCGGGGACCCCGGACACCCCGACGGACACCGAGACGCCGCAGCCGCCGCTCGGCCCGGCGCACGTCCCAGACCGCGCCGAGGCCGTCGTACCCGTCGACCGCCTCGCCCAGCAGCGTCCTCGCCTCGGCCGCCGAGCCGCGCCGGGCGAGTACCGCCGCCAGGTCCTCCAGCGTGCCGGTCAACTCGACCGGGGACCCGACCGACCGGTAGTACGCGACCGCCTCGCGCAGCGGTGCCGGATCGTCCTCGTGCAGCCCCTGACACCGGCGCAACGCCGCCGCGGCCCGACCCGGCCGGGACTCCGCCGCGG
>NZ_SISL01000662.1:0-2427 GCF_004307965.1 Verrucosispora sp. SN26_14.1
GGCGGCAGCACCGCCACCCGCGCCGGCCGGGGCACCGGAGCCGGCCGGAACGCCGGAGCCGCCGAACGAGACGCCCGCGCCGCCGGACCCGCCCGAGGTGGACGCCTGCGCGCTGGTGACCAGGGCGGAGGCCGAGGAGTTGGCCGGTACGCCGTTGGAGGACCCGGTGCCGGTGGCGGACACCTGCACGTACACCGGGCCGGTCTCGGGGCCGCTGGCCCAGGTGGAGGTCTTCGTCGGCGACGGGGCGAAGAAGATCCTCGACATCGACCGGGAACTCGACCACGAGTTCGAGACGCTCTCCGGCATCGGCGACGAGGCGTACCTGGAGGAGGGGGCGGTCTTCGTCAGCGTCTCCGGGACCTGGGTGGCCGTCCGGTTGGTCCGGCTGGACGACCCGGCCGGGTACGTGGGACGCCTCACCGAGGTGGCCCGGACGGTGGCCGGGCGGTTGTGACACGGCCGCAGCCCGGTCACGCGCGATCGGGCTGCGCCCCGGGTGGCCGGCCCTCCTCCTGCCGCCGCCCGAACCGCTCCCGGACCGACTCGCTGGCCTGCGACTCCGAGCGGCCGAGGCTGCGCAGCAGGTCGGTGGCGACGGTCCGGATCTGTGCCACCACCACGCTGCCGGAGAAGCCCACCCCCTCGTGGTACGCCTCGGCGGCCCGGTCCACCGCCTTGAGGATCAGCCGCTCGGTGCGACCGGTGTGGTGCCCGCTCTCCGCCGCGATCTGCATCAGCGCGAGGGCGTCGCCGAAGTAGTGCACCGCCGCGGGCAGACCGGCCGGCACCGGTTCGTCGTCGCGGACCGCCGTGGCGGCCCGACGCAGCATCTCCTGGCAGCCCCGCACGGCCAGGTCGAGGTAGCGGACGCCGCGTTCGTAGTGCTCGAAGTCGGTCCGGCGGTGCCATCGGGCCGGTGAGATCGCCACCGCCTCCTGGGCTCCGGCGACCGCGTCGGAGATCAGTTTGACCTGCGGGTCGAGGGCGGTCAGGGCGTCCCGGGCCCGGGCCACCTCCTCGGCGTCGCCGGCCGACAAGCCGTCCGCGCCCACGTGCAGTTGCTCCATCAGCACCGTGAACAGCGGACGGGCCGCCCGCTGGACGAGCCGCACCGGGTTCACCGGCAGGACGGCCACCACCAGCACGGCGGCCAGCCCACCGATCGTGGCGTCGATGATCCTGGGCACCTCCAGCCCGCGTTGCACGGGCGCGAGCGTGGCGATCAGGACCGCCGTGCCGCCGGCCTGGGTCACCACCTGGCCGCCCCGGCTCAGCGTGAGGGCGAGCAGGATGGCCAGCGTCACGACGGTGCCGATCTGCCAGGGTCCGGTGCCGATGACCCAGATCAGGGCGTCGCCGACCACGATCCCGGCCAGCACGCCGATCAGCAGTTCCACGGTGCGGCGGGTCCGCCGGCCGATCGCGGCGGCGATCGTGCCCACCGCCGCGCTGGGCGCGAAGACCGGTGACGGATGCCCGAGCACCTGGTGCGCGACCGTCCAGGCGACGGCGGCGGCTGCTCCGGCCTGCACGGCGAGGATGGCGTACAGCTCCAGCGTCCGGCGCCGTTCCCGCCAGCCGATCCGTCCACTGATCCCGCCGACCACGCGGGCGACCATCCCGATCACCCGCCCGACGGCGCCCCGCAGCCATCCGCTGTCCCGTTCGTCCGTCGCCGTCACGCCGCCGACTACCCGCCCGGGCTGCGCTCATTCGCCGGTACGCGTCCGACAGTCCGGTACGCACACCCGCGAGGCACTCGTTCCGACACAACGCCCCTACCTGCGCAGAAGCAGCCAATATCAGCCTCAGTCGATTGACAAAGTTGTTGATCCCAACTTATGGTGCGAGCCGGCCGGACGTTTCCGGTGGTCCCGGCGGCGCTCGGCCAGCACCCGTCGACACCATCACCACACCGAGGAGCGTCATGGCCGGGCTGAGAGGCACACTACGCAGGACACGATGGCGGTTCGGCCTGGTCACCAGCGGGATAGCGGTCCTACTGGCCGGCGTCGGCCTGGTCAACGCGGGCGCCGCACACGCCGCCGCCGGTTGCCGGGTGGTCTACTCCGCCCCCAGCCAGTGGCCCGGCGGCTTCACCGCCAACGTCGACCTGACCAACCTCGGCGACGCGGTCAACGGTTGGCGGCTGACCTGGACGTTTCCCTCCGGCCAGCGGGTGACGCAGGCATGGAACGCCACCGTCACCTCCGCCGGCAACGACGTGACGGCCACCAACGTCGGCTACAACGCCGCCCTCGGCACCAACCAGAGCGTCTCGTTCGGCTTCAACGGCACCTACACCGGCACCAGCAACACCGCGCCGACCTCGTTCGCCCTCAACGGGGTCACCTGCACCGGGAGCGTCGGCCCGACCACCCCGCCGCCGACCACCCCGCCCCCCACCACGCCGCCGCCGACCAC
>NZ_SISL01000663.1:0-2411 GCF_004307965.1 Verrucosispora sp. SN26_14.1
CAGGCCACGTCCGGCAGGCGGCCGGCGCGGCCCGGGCCGCCGCCTCGGTGCGTCTGCAGGCACACGTCCGGCAGGTGAGCGCCGGGCTCCGGCGAACCTCTAGCGCGAGCTGACACGCTGCCCCGGCAACGACCGGCGGCACGCGGAGGAGGCACATGCTCGCGCTACGGGCACGGCGACTGTTCGACGGGGTCCGCCCGGTGCCGATGTCGCGACCCACCGTGCTCCTCTCCGGCGGCGTGATCGAGGCGGTCCTGGACGGTCCGCCGCCGCGCGGCGCCGAACTGGTCGACCTCGGCGACACGACGCTGCTGCCCGGGCTCGTCGACGCCCACGTCCACCTGGCCTTCGACGCGACGCCGGACACCATGGGCAGTCTCGCCGTCGCCGACGACGACACCCTGCTGGCCCGGATGCGGACCGCCGCCACGGCGACACTCGACGCCGGTGTCACCACCGCCCGTGACCTCGGCGACCGGGGTTACCTGGGGCTCCGGGTCCGGGCCGAGACCGCCGACGCACCGCACCTCGGGCCCCGGCTGCTCGTCGCCGGGCCACCGATCACGTCGTACGGCGGACACTGCTGGTTCCTCGGCGGGGAGGTCGACGGCGTCGACGCGATCCGCGCCGCGGTGCGGCACCGGGCCGAACGCGGTGTCGACGTGGTGAAGGTCGTGGTGACCGGCGGCCAGCTCACCCCCGGTTCGCTGCCGCACGAGATGCAGTTCGGGCCGGTGGAGTTGGCCGCGGTCGTGCGGGAGTCCCACCGGTACGGGCTGCCGGTCACCGGGCACTGCCATGCCGCCGACGGTGTCGCCGCCGCGGTCTCCGCCGGCTTCGACGGCATCGAACACTGCACGTTCGTCACCGCCGACGGCGTGCACGCGGACCCGGCACTGCTGGCCCGGATGGCGGCGGCCGGGACCCGGATCACGCTCACCCTCGGCACCGTCGGACACGGGGGCGGCGGTGGCGGCGGTGACCCGCGCCGGGCGGCCGTGCACGCGGCCCTGCGTCGGGTGGCCGGCTCCGGCGTTCCCGTCGCCTGCGCCAGCGACGCCGGCTGCGGGCCGGGCAAGCCCCACGGGTCGTCGCTGGCGTACGGGGTCGAGGCGATGGTGGATCTCGGTGTCCCGCCCACGGCCGCGCTCCGGGCGGTCACCTCCGGCGCCGCGCAGGTCTGCGGCCTCGCCGACCGGGTCGGCCGGATCGCGCCGGGGTACGACGCCGACCTGCTCGCGGTGCACGGTGACCCGACCGTCGAGCCCGGTGCGCTGCGGCGGGTGGCCGCCGTCCTCCGTGCCGGGCAACGGGTGCGGTGACTCTTCCAACGACGCTCCACCCGACGCCGATGGGCGCACGGGAGGCTCGACGGGTACCCCGACCGAGCCGGCAGGAGGTCTCCCGTGCCCGATCCCACCGTCCACACCACACGGCACACCGTCGACGTGAACGCGCCCGTCGACGCGGTGTACCCGATCATCGCCGACGTCACCCGCTGGCCGTACACGTTCGCTCCCACCGTCCACGTCGACCTGCTCGACCGGGACGACGACGGGCCGCAGCAACGTGAACGGCTGCGGCTCTGGGCCACCGCCAACGGGGTGGTGCGCTCCTGGATCTCGCGTCGGACACTGACACCGGCCGAGGGCCGGATCACGTTCCGGCAGGAGGTGTCGGCGGCGCCGGTGGCCTCGATGGGCGGCGAGTGGCTGCTCGAACAACTCGACGGCGGCACCCGGGTCGTCCTGCTGCACGACTACTCCGTCGTGGACGACGATCCCGACGCCGCCGCCTGGGTGGCGCGGGCCGTCGAGCACAACAGCACCGCCGAGCTGGCGGCGCTGCGCGCGGCGGCGGAGTCCGCCGATGACGGCACTCTGCTCTCCTTCGCCGACGAGGTGTACGTGGCCGCCCCGGCACCGGAGGTGTACGACTTCCTGTACCACGCCGACCGCTGGCGGGAGCGGTTGCCACACGTGGCCCGGGTGGAGCTGACCGAGGACGAGCCCGGCGTGCAGATCCTGGAGATGGACACCGTCGCGCCGGACGACAGTGTGCACACCACCCGGTCGGTGCGGGTCTGCTTCCCGACCGACCGGATCGTCTACAAGCAGACGGTGCTGCCGCCGCTGCTCGCGGCGCACACCGGCACCTGGACGCTGCGCCCCGAGCGCGACGGTGTGGTCGCCACGTCGCACCACACGGTCGTGCTGCGCCCGGACCGGGTCGGCGCGCTGCTCGGCGACTCGGCGACCCTCGCCGACGCCCGGGACCTGGTCCGCCGCTCGCTGGGCACCAACAGCCGTCGCACGTTGGAGCAGGCACGTCGGCACCTGCAACCGGTGGCCGACTGATCGCGAGCTTTTCCGCGCGGCGCAGCGTGACGGGCGCGGCGGGCCGGTCGGCCC
>NZ_SISL01000664.1:0-2407 GCF_004307965.1 Verrucosispora sp. SN26_14.1
CCCCCGGCCAGGACGGTACGGCCGCACCGGCGCCGGGACCGGCCGGTGACCGCTCGTCGCCCCAGGGCACCAGCCGCGTCTGGTCGGCCGGTGACCGACCTCCACCGAGTACGGCGGTGACCACCGCCTCCGGGCCGAGCAGACCCTGCACCCGGCTCAGGGCCCGATGTGCCCGCTCGCGTTCCGCACCGGTCTCGCCCCACAGCCCCGGTTGCAGACCGGCCTGGGCCAGCACCCCGTCCGGCACCAGCCGCAGCCGGACGATCCCCGCAGTGGGCCGGGGCGGTCGGTCGCCACCGCGCCGGCCACCGCCGGAGAGCCAGCCGTCCAGTTGCCAGCGGACCCGGTCGGCGATCGCCGCCGCGCTGAGCAGGCCGTCGTGCCGCCAGACCCGGTGCAACTCCTGACCGTGCGCGGTCACCGCCTCGATGCCGAGCCGGGTGCAGGCCAGCCCGTGCCCGGCGAGCCGCTCGTGCAGCCGTTCGGCCAGCGTCCGGGCCGCGAACGCCGCCACGTCGACGCGCTCGATCGGCTCGTCCAGGTCGGCGGTGACCGTCAGGTCCACGGGCGGGCGCCGGACCGCCAACGGCCGGTCGTCGCCACCGCTGGCCCACCGGTGGGCCAGCGCGCCGTCGAACCCGAACCGGGCGAGTACGTCACCGGCGGCCAGTGCGGCGAAGTCCCCGAGCGTACGCACTCCGAGCCGGCGCAACAGGTCAGCCAGGGCGGGCCGCCCGAGTGCCTCGACCGGCTGGGCGGCCAGGAACTCCGGCGTCCCACCGGGCGGCACGATCCGCCCCTCCCGCGCGGCCAGCCCGGCGGCGAACACCCCGTCGGCGATACCGACCTGGCTCTCCACCGCGCAACTCTGGGCGACGTGCTCGACGATCCGTTCGGCGGCCGCCTCCTCACCGCCGAAGTACCGGACCGGACCCCGGGCGGCCAGCGCGCAGGCCCCGGGGCGGACCACCTCGACCCCGACCGCCACCTCCTCGACCGCGGCCACCACCGGCTCGAACGCCCGCGCGTCCCGACCGGGATCGTGGTCGACGACGGTGAGCCCCGGGCAGCGTCCCTGCGCCTCCCGTCGGCGCAGCCCCCGGCGGATCCCCTCGGCCCGGGCCTGCTCGGAGCAGGCGACCACCCGGTTGCCGTGCAGCACCGCGACCGGCCCGGTGGCGGGCACCCCGTCGACGATCTCGGCGGCGAGCACCGGCCAGTCCGGGCACCAGAGCAGCAACGTCCGAGCAGGCGCGCTCATGTCGACGCTCCGCGCCGCCATGAGTCACCACGGAGCCGATGACTCACTCGCTGACGCTCGCTCATGTCGCGTGCTCCGCCGGGTGGGGGGAGGCCAGCACGCGGAACCGGGCGGGAGGTGACCGGTCGGCGGTGGTGGCGGAGCGGGGGATGACGCGGGTCAGCTCGTCACCGGGCAACCACACCGTGAGCTCCTTGGCGCGGGCGGCCGCGCCCCGCCCGTGTGCCGAGATGGTCACCTCCCGGCGGCGCAGCCGCCCCCGCCCCGCCCCGAGTCCCTCCCAGGTGCCCCGGACCACCTGGAGTGTCAGGTCCGCCCCGTCCCACCGGCCGTACGGCACGAGCACGCTGCCGCGTTGGCGGGCCCGTGCGGCCAACCGGGCGGCGACCGAGGCGGAGACGGTGGCGGGTACCGCGGTGACCACCACGTCGACCCCGTCGATGAGCGCGGCGACGACGGTGGGCCACTCGGGGCCGGGCTGCGGCACCAGGGCGAGCCGGTCCAGGGCGATCCCGGCCTCGGCCGCCGCACCCGCGCCGAAGGTCGGCATCCCGACCACGGCACACCACGAACCGGCCCGGGACGCCTCGGCGAGCAGGGCGAGCAGCAGCGAGGTGGTGCCGCTGTGCCGGGGCTGCCCGAGACCGACCGCGATGGTGCTGCCCCGCCGCAGTCCACGACCGGGCAGCAGCCCGGTCAGCTCGGGCCGGACGGGGAGTATCCGGTGACCACCCACCGGGTCGGGTGCGCTGGCCGGACGCACCAACCCGGCCAGCGCGGCGGAACCGACCACCATGCGGCCCGCCATCGGACCTACCCCCCGTCGTGTCGCCACCGGGTGCCGCCGGTGGATGGTGCTGATCAGGCGACGAGACCGTCGATCGCCGGCTGATGTGCCAGGCCGAGCGCGGCCTCCACCACCGTCACGAACTCCTCGGCGGCACGGAGCAGGTCGTCGGCCTCCCGGGCGGTGACCACCCGGGGTATGCCGGCCTCGGCGGCGGCGCGCTTGCCGGCGCCGAGGGCGAAGTAGGCGGCCCACTCGTCGAGTTCGGGGGCGACGACGGCGAGCAGCACCCAGACGCTGGTGATCCGGTTGCGGCGGGTGGGTGCGGGACGGGCACGGGCGGCGAGCACCGCGGCGGC
>NZ_SISL01000665.1:0-2400 GCF_004307965.1 Verrucosispora sp. SN26_14.1
GGGCGACAGACCGGCCGGTCGTCGGCGCGGTCGGCCCGGACCACGACCCGTCCCGCCGGTTGCTGCTCGCCCGTGGCGCCGCGATCTTCGCCGGGCTCACCGCCACCGGCCTGGTCGGGTACGGGGTGCGGACCGCGATGGGTCCGCCCCGACTGGACCGGGTGCAGATTCCGCTGGCGAAGTTGCCGCGCAGCATGGACGGCCTGCGCATCGCCACCGTCTCCGACATCCACATCGGGCCGCTGACCGGTCGGGCGCACACCGAGCGCATCGTCGCCGCGATCAACCGCCTGGACGCCGACATCGTGGCCGTGGTCGGTGACCTGGTCGACGGCACGGTGGCCGAGTTGGGCGAGGACGCGGCTCCGCTGCGCGACCTGCGGGCCCGGCACGGCAGCTACTTCGTCACCGGCAACCACGAGTACTACTCGGGCGTCGAGGAGTGGGTGGCCGAGGTCGACCGGCTCGGGTTGCGGGTCCTGCAGAACCAGCGGTTGGAGATCGCCGCCCGGGGTGGCGTGCTCGACCTGGCCGGTGTCAACGACGTCAGCGCCGTGGGCACCGGCGTCTCCGCACCGCCCGACTACGCGGCCACCCTCGCCGACCGGGATCCGTCCCGACCGGTGGTGCTCCTCGCCCACCAGCCGGTGGCCGCGATGGAGGCCGCGAAGTACGGCGTCGACCTGCAACTCTCCGGTCACACCCACGGCGGTCAGATCGTGCCGTTCAACCTGCTGGTCAAGCTGGAGCAGCCGGTGGTCTCCGGCCTGGGCGAGGTGGACGGGACCAAGGTCTACGTGACCAACGGGGCCGGCTTCTGGGGCCCGCCGGTGCGGGTGGGCGCGGAGCCTCAGGTCACTCTCGTGGAACTGCGTTCGGCATAGCGAACCTCACGCCCGAGCGTGGCGGCGCGCACGGGCGTGGCCGGTCGTGGCAGGATGCGGCGTGCCTCCGTTCAGCGCCGTACCCCCCGGTGGCCGCCCGCCCTTCGTCGCGGATCTGCACATCCACTCGAAATATTCGCGGGCCTGCAGCCGTGACCTGACCCTGCCGAACCTCGGCTGGTGGGCGAAACGTAAGGGCATCGCGGTGCTCGGCACCGGTGATTTCACCCACCCCGCCTGGTATGACCACCTGCGCGAGACCCTGCGTCCCGCCGAGCCCGGTTTATACCGATTGTCCGACGAGGCCGAGCGGGACATCGCCCGCAGGTTGCCACCCCGGCTGTCCAGTCACGCCGAGAGCGACCCGGTCCGGTTCATGCTCAGCGTCGAGATCTCGACGATCTACAAGCGGGACGACCGGACCCGCAAGGTCCACCACCTGATCTACCTGCCGGACCTGGACGCGGTGGGCCGGTTCAACACCGCGTTGGGCCGGATCGGCAACCTCGGGTCGGACGGCCGCCCGATCCTCGGCCTGGACTCCCGCGACCTGCTGGAGATCACGCTGGAGGCGAGCCCGGACGGCTATCTCGTACCGGCGCACATCTGGACGCCGTGGTTCTCCGCGCTGGGCTCGAAGTCCGGCTTCGACGCGATCGCCGACTGCTACGCCGACCTGGCCGAGCACATCTTCGCGGTGGAGACCGGGC
Source organism: Verrucosispora sp. SN26_14.1 (assembly GCF_004307965.1). NCBI lineage: Bacteria > Bacillati > Actinomycetota > Actinomycetes > Micromonosporales > Micromonosporaceae > Micromonospora > Verrucosispora sp. SN26_14.1. The sequence continues at coordinate 1,595 of NZ_SISL01000665.1, forward strand.
TCTCCTCGGACCCGGCGATGAACTGGCGGGTCGGCAGCCTGGACGCCTACCGGCTGGTCTCCAACTCGGACGCCCACTCGCCGCCCGCGTTGGCCCGGGAGGCGACCGTCTTCGCCTCGGAACGGGACTACTTCGGCATCCGGGAGGCGTTGCGGACCGGCGACGGGCTGGCCGGCACGATCGAGTTCTTCCCCGAGGAGGGCAAGTACCACGCGGACGGCCACCGCCTGTGCGGGGTGAACTGGGCACCGGAGCGGACCAGGGCGGCCGGCGGACGCTGCCCGGAGTGCGGCAAGCCGCTGACGGTGGGTGTCCTGAGCCGGGTCGAGGACCTGGCCGACCGGCCCGAGGGGTACCGGCCGGAGCACGCGCCCGAGGTGACCCACCTGATCCAGCTCGCCGAGATCCTCGGCGAGATCAACAAGGTGGGCCCGCGCTCCAAGAAGGTCGAGGGCAAGCTCACCGACCTGGTCGCCGCGCTCGGCGCCGAGCTGGACATCCTGACCCGTACCCCGTTGGACGACATCGGGCGGGTCGGCGGTGAACTGCTCGCGGAGGGCATCGGCCGACTGCGCCGCGACGAGGTCCGTCGGGTGCCCGGTTACGACGGCGAGTACGGCGTCATCACCCTCTTCGACCCGGCCGAGCTGGGTGCCGGTGCGGCATCGAGCGGGCAGGAGACGCTGTTCGACGTACCGGTGCAGGTGCCCACGCAGCGGCGACCGGCCGAGTCGACCGGCTCGGAGGCGAAGGCGAAGCGGACGGCGGCCAAGGCGGAGCCGAAGCGCAGGGCGGCACCCGCGCCC
>NZ_SISL01000666.1:0-2400 GCF_004307965.1 Verrucosispora sp. SN26_14.1
GCCCCGGAGGCCACCGCCGTCAACGCGGTCGCCGCTCCAGCGGTCACCGCCGCCGATCCGGCCGGCCACGCGGTCCGCACCGCCGGAGAGCTGGCGGAGACGGCGGCGCGGGAGGCGGCGACCCAGCTCGCCCGGCCGGCGCCGGTCCCCCTCGACGACGTGGTGCCGGCCCCCGAACACGTCACCCCGGACGCCAGCGCCGACCACCTGCTCACCGCCGACACGGTCATCCGGGTCAGCGCCGACCCCGCCGCCCTCGCCGTCGCCGAGCAGCTCGCCGCGCTGCTGCGCCCCGCCACCGGGTACCCGCTGCCGGTCACCGACACCACCGCGCCCGCCCCGGCCGGCGGCATCGCCCTCGCCCTGACCGGCGATGCCGACCTCGGTGCGGAGGGCTACCGGCTCGACGTCACCCGCGCCGGGGTACGCCTCACCGCCGGCACCGCCGCCGGCCTGCACCACGGGGTCCAGACGCTGCGCCAACTGCTGCCCGCCGACATCGAGAGCGCCACCCCGGTCGACCGGCACTGGGTGCTGCCCGGCGGATCGATCCTCGACCGGCCCCGCTACCCGCACCGGGGCGCCATGCTCGACGTGGCCCGGCACTTCTTCGGCGTACCCGACGTGCTGCGGATGATCGACCACCTGGCCCGGTACAAGCTCAACCGGCTGCACCTGCACCTCACCGACGACCAGGGCTGGCGGATCGCCGTCGACTCCTGGCCCGGCCTGAGCACCGTCGGCGGGGCGACCGAGGTCGGTGGCGGGCCGGGCGGGTACTACACCCAGGCCGACTACCGCCGGATCGTGACGTACGCGGCGGCCCGGCACATCACCGTCATCCCCGAGATCGACCTGCCCGGGCACACCAACGCCGCATTGGCCGCGTACCCGGAACTCTCCCCGGACCGGACCGCTCCGCCGCCGTACACCGGCACCGAGGTCGGGTTCAGCTACGTCGACCCGGCACACGATCGGACGTACGACTTCGTCGCCGACGTCCTCGGCGAACTCGCCGCACTCACCCCCGGCCAGTGGTTGCACATCGGCGGCGACGAGGCGTTCAAGGTGCCCGCCGACGTCTACGCCGGGTTCGTCGAACGGGTGCAGCGGATCGTCGCCGGGCTCGGCAAGACGGTCGTCGGATGGCACCAGATCGCCCCGGCCGGGCACGTCGACGGACGGATCCTGCAGTGGTGGGGCACGAACGGCGACGACCCGCAGACCGCCGACGCGGTCCGTCGGGGCGCCCGCGTGATCCTCTCCCCCGGCAACCACGCATACCTGGACATGAAGTACGCCCCGGACACGCCGCTCGGACACGACTGGGCCGGTCTCATCGACGTACGTCGGGCGTACGAGTGGGATCCCGGCACGCACCTGACCGGCGTGCCGGCCGAGGCCGTACTCGGGGTGGAGGCGCCGCTCTGGACCGAGTCGGTGACGAGCCTCGACGAGATCGAGTTCATGCTGCTGCCCCGCCTGCCCGCGATCGCCGAGCTGGGCTGGTCACCCCGCCGTACCCACGACTGGGACGCCTTCCGTCGACGGCTGGCCGGGCACGGCCCGCGCTGGACCCGGGCGGGCGTCACCTTCCACTCCGCACCCGACATCCCCTGGCCGCCCCACGCAACCATCCCCCCTGCAAGGAAGGGCCCCTTGTTAACGCCTGGTGTATAGCAGGGGACCCCTCCTAACATCGCCCCCGCGCGGTGGGCGGGTTCGCGACGGGACGGGTGATGTTCAGGGTTGACGCCGGACGCTCCGGGCGCGAGGGCGCGTCGATCAACGTCGGATGATCCGGTTCGCCGCTGGCGATTCGTACCTCGGTGTCTGATTCGTGCCCACTCGTGGGTGGGCTGTGGCCGCGGCGATCGCGGAATCATCGGGCCGGGCCGGGGGTTGTACATGGCATGACCGCGACGCCTCCCCCGGCGCCGCACCCCCCGGGACCCGGGCCGGAATGACCCCGCACCCCCCGGCGTTACACCTGGCCCGGACGTCGTGAGCAGTCCCCACCGCGCGGACGCCGACGAACCCGGGACATCCCCCCGCGGCACACCCGTCCCCCACGGGAGATCGCCGCACACCCCCGACGAAAGGTTCAGATCATCATGCGTACCACCATGCTGCGCAAGACCGCTCTGACCATCGCCGCTGCCGCCGCCACCGCCGGAGGCATCGCCGCACCCGCGATCGCCGCCCAGGCCACCCCGGGCGTCCAGGCCGCCGCCGTCGTGCAGGCCGACCGCAAGGGCCACGGCGAACGCCAGCTCGACGTCCGCTACGAAGCCCAGCCCAACTTCTACTACTGCGGCCCCGCCGCCGCCCGCAACGCCCTCAGCGTCCAAGGCAAGAACATCGACGTCCACACCATGGCCAAGCAGATGGGCACCACCG
>NZ_SISL01000667.1:0-2397 GCF_004307965.1 Verrucosispora sp. SN26_14.1
GGCCAGCGCGTGCCGGCCCGCCGGGCGGGACTCCGGGTCCAGCAGGGTGTACCCGGACAGGTGCAGGTGGCTCGCCTCCGGCGCCTCGGCCAGGGCCGCGTCGACCTGCTCGGGGCGCAGCCGCACGTTCGCCCCGCGCTCGGTGACCATGGTGCGTTCGTCCTCACCGGCCAGCACGATCACCGTGCCGGTGCCGATCCCGGGCACGGTCCGCACCGCGCAGTCGACGCCGACGGCGGTCAGCTCCGCGATCCGGTCCCGTCCCGCACCGTCGTCGCCGACGGCACCGACCAGCGTCACCGGTACGTTCTGCGTGGTCAGCCAGGCGGCGGTGTTCGCGGCCTGCCCGCCACCGGTGAACCGGATCGACGCGGGCGTGTCCGTGCCCCGGGCCAGCGGGGTGGTCAGCACCGCCACCACGTCGGTGATCACGTCACCGACGACCAGCACCCGGCCGGCGGCGCTGACGCGGCCCGTTCCGGTGCCGGTCCGTACGCCGGATCCGCTCACGCCGTGGCGCTGTCGCGCCGGGTGGTGGCGGCCACCGCGATCCGGGCGGCGAGATCGGCGTTGCGCAGGATGATCCGGACGTTGACCGCCAGGCTGGCGCCCTCCGTGGCGGAGTGGAAGTGGGAGAGCAGGTACGGGGTGACCGCCTTGCCGCTCACCCCGTCGCGCTCCAGTCGGGCCAGCCCCTCGGCGAGCGTCCGGTCGTGCAGGTCCGGGTCGAGTTGCTCGTCGACCGGCAGCGGGTTGGCGACGACCAGACCGCCGTGGTGCACGCCGTGCGCCTCGCGGGCGGCCAGCGCGTCGGCGATCAGCTCCGGCGAGTCGACCGACCAGTCCAGGTCGAAGCCGCTGTCGGTGATGAAGAAGCCCGGGAACCGGCGGGTGCGGTAGCCGACCACGGCCACCCCGAGGGTCTCCAGACGCTCCAGCGTCGCGCCCACGTCGAGGATCGACTTGACCCCGGCACAGACCACCGCGATCGGCGTCCGGGCGAGGGTGACCAGGTCGGCGGACTCGTCGAAGGTCTGCGCGGCCTCGCGGTGCACCCCGCCCAGGCCGCCGGTGGCGAACACGCCGATCCCGGCCCGGGCCGCCACCGCGCTGGTCGCGGCCACGGTGGTGGCACCGTCCGCGCCGGTCGCGGCGGCCACCGCGAGATCGCGTACGGAGAGTTTGGTCACGTCCTCGGCGGTGGCCAGCCGGGTCAGCTCGTCGTCGTCGAGGCCCACCACGAGTTCGCCGGAGACCATCCCGATGGTGGCCGGGACGGCGCCCGCGTCCCGGACGGCCTGTTCGATCTCCCGGGCCACCCGCAGGTTGTCCGGCCGGGGCAGGCCGTGCGAGACGATGGTGCTCTCCAGGGCGACCACAGGACGCCGCTCGCGCAGCGCCTGGGCCACCTCGACGCCGTGGCGAAGGTGAAAGTCGGTCACAGTCGCCCACCGTACTGCCGCCACCCCGGTCACCTCAGGTGGACCGGGGCCACAGTGACCTGCCAGACTTGTCGGTCGGAGGTGCAGACGTGAGCACAGAGGTCCTCGAGCGTCCGGAGCTGAAGGACGCCGACACCGGCCCGGAGATGTTCCACTACGTCCGGAAGGAAAAGATCGCCGAGAGTGCCGTCATGGGCACCTTCGTCGTGGCGCTGTGCGGAGAGACCTTCCCGGTGACAAAGACCCCCAAAAAGGGTTCACCGGTCTGCCCCAAGTGCAAAGAGATCTACGACTCGTACCGCGAGTGACCCCGGGCCGACCGCCCGTGCGCCCGCGTAACCTGCGGCGGTGACCACCTCCACCGCCCTGCTCCTGGCCGACCTGGCCGGGGTCGCGGTCTTCGCCGCCTCGGGAGCCTCCGCGGCGGTCGCCAAGCGTCTCGATCTGTTCGGCGTGGTCTTCGTCGGTTTCGTCGCCGCCCTCGGCGGTGGGATCTTCCGTGACCTGGTCATCAACGAGGCGCCGCCGTTGGCCTTCGGCGACTGGCGGTACGCGACCACCGCCGCGCTGACCGCCGGGGCGATCTTCTGGCTGCACCCGCAGTTCGCCCGGCTGCGGACCACCGTCCTGGTGCTGGACGCGGCCGGGCTGGGCCTGTTCACCGTCGTCGGCACCCTCAAGGCCCTCGAAGCCCAGGTCCCGCCCGTCGGTGCCTGCCTGATCGGCATGCTCACCGCGATCGGCGGTGGGCTGGTCCGTGACCTGCTCACCGCCGAGATCCCGGTGGTGCTACGGCGGGAGATCTACGCGCTCGCGGCACTGGTCGGCTCGATCGTGGTCGCGGTCCTGTACGGCCTCGACCGCACCGGCCCGGTCCCGCTCACCGCCGCGGCGGCGCTGGTCTTCGGCGTACGCCTGGTGGCGCTGCGGCGCCGGTGGTCGGCGCCGGTGGCGA
>NZ_SISL01000668.1:0-2383 GCF_004307965.1 Verrucosispora sp. SN26_14.1
TGAGCGCTAGTCTCGTGGGCTCGGAGATGGGTAGAAGAGACAGGCCCGCAAGGCGCCGCGTCCGCCCCGGCTCGCCGACCCGGGACGCCGGCTGCGGCTGGGTACCGCGCTCGCGTTGGCCCTCTTCGTCGCCATCGGCGTGCGGCTCGTCGTGCTCCAGACCGTCGACACTCCGGCGTACGCCGACGGCGGCATGGCCGACCGGCTGCGAACCGTGCCGCTGCCCGCGCCGCGCGGGGCGATCTTCGACCGCGACGGTGCCGCCCTGGCGCACAGCGTCGAGGCCCGGTACGTCTACGCCGACCCGACCCGGATCGAGGACATCCCGGCGACCGCGCAGACGCTCTCCCCGCTGCTCGGCATGCCCGCTTCGGACCTGGCCGAGAAGATGAAGCCCCGCAAGCGGATCAGTGGCGTCGACTCCCAGTTCGAGTACCTGGCGCGCGGGGTCACCGTGGCCCGGGCACGGGAGATCATGGAGCTGGGTCTGCCGGGCATCGCCGTGCACCGCGACGAGCGGCGCGAGGTCCCCGGCGGTGACCTGGCCGCCAACCTGATCGGTTTCACCAGCCTGGACATGGTCGGGTTGGAGGGCCTGGAGGCGCGCTACGACGACCTGCTGCACGGCGAGGACGGTCAGCGTGTCTTCGAGGTCGGCCTGGGCGCGTTGGCCGCGCCCATCCCCGGTGGCTACAGCCGCACCACCAAGGCCAAGCCGGGCAGCTCGATCGTGCTCACCATCGACCGCGACCTGCAGTACACGGTGCAGCGGATCCTCAGCGAGCAGATGAAGGCGGTGCAGGGCAGCACGGGTGCCGCGGTGGTGCTCGACGCGCGGACCGGGGAGGTGCTGGCCCAGGCCAGCCATCCCACCTACAACGCGGCGAAACCGCAGGCGAGCGACCCCACCGACCGGGAGGACGCGGCCACCAGTTTCATCGTCGACCCGGGTTCGGTGCACAAGGCGATCACGTTCGGGGCGGCGTTGCAGGAGGGCGTCATCACCAAGGACACCGTCTTCCCGGTCGCCAACGGAATCCGCAAGGGTGACACCTGGTTCCGGGACACGTACCCGGCGGACGGCAAGCGGATGAGCGTGTCCGGGATGATGGCCCACTCCTCCAACGTCGGCACCATCCAGATCGCCGACCAGCTCGGCCCGGAACGGCTGCTCGACTACCAGCAGCGGTTCGGGCTCGGCAAGCCGACCGGTGTGGGCATGCCCGGCGAGGCGGGCGGACGACTGCTGCCGGTGCAGGAGTGGAGCGAGTCGTCGCACGGCTCGGTGCCGATCGGGCACAGCGTGGACGCCACGCCGCTGCAGATGGCCGCCGCGTACGCCGCCATCGCCAACGACGGCACGTACGTGCAGCCGAGGCTGGTCAAGGAGACGATCGGGCCGGACGGTAAGCCGACACCGGCCGAGGAGCCGGTGACCCGTCAGGTGCTCAGCCCGAAGAACGCCGCCGAGTTGCGGCACATCCTGGAGGCGGTCACCACCGTGGACAACGCCACCGGACTGTCCGCGGCGGTGCCCGGTTACCGGGTGGCGGGCAAGACCGGGACCGGGTGGCGGCTGGTCGAGGGGAAGAAGCAGCCCGGCGAGGTCGCCTCGTTCATCGGGATGGCCCCGGCGGACAAGCCGCAGTACGTGATCGCGGTCTTCGTGCACAGCCCGAGTGGCGGCGGTGGCCGGGTCGCGGCGCCGGCGTTCAAGGAAATGATGACCTTCGCGCTGCGCCATTTCCGGGTGCCGCCGTCGAGTGATCCGGCCCCGAAATTCACCGTGTTCCCGTAACTGTCGTCGACGTCAATCCTCGGGTCACCGGTTCCGTCACCGGTGACCCGAGGAATTGACGTACGCATATTCGGCGGTGTGCTTTCCGGCCTTTTCGTGGCGACCGTGCCCGGATGCGTCGTCTTTCCGTATCCGTCGTCGGCGGGAATGGTCGTCGACGCCGGAAGTCGTCTGGTCGCGTCCTAACGAGAAGGCGGGCGGTCGCCCTGGGGAGGCGGACGGTCGCCGGGACACCCGCCGGTCGGGTGCCCGATCGTGGCCGTCGGGCGTACGCCTGCCGCATCCACCGGCCGCCACCTGCGGTTCGACTTCGTGCGGCGGAGATTCAGGCGCGCCGTGCGGCCGGACCCGGGCGACCGGGTAGGGTCTGACGCCGTGCGCGGCAATCCTCGTCCCCGTACCGTGACCGGAATCCGGCTCGGTGACCTAGCCGCCCGGCTCGCCGTGGCGCCCTCTACCAGCGCCGATCCGGTGGTGACCGGGGCGACCCATGCCAGTCAGGAGGTCCGACCCGGCGACCTGTACGCGGCCCTGCCCGGCGCCCGCCGGCACGGCGCGGAGTTCGCCGCCGGTGCGGCCCAGGCC
>NZ_SISL01000669.1:0-2322 GCF_004307965.1 Verrucosispora sp. SN26_14.1
GGCCTGGGCGGCACGGCCGGCGGCGGGGGTGTCGGTGGCGGCGGTGGAGGCGACGGCACCTGACACCCGCCGCAGTATCCCGCGCACGTTCCCGCGTTTGCGGCACCTCGCGGCCGTCGTTGTAAGGAGGGGTCCCCTGCTATACCTCAGGCGTTAGCAGGGGACCCCTCCTTACAACAACACAACAACACAACAACACAACAACACAACAACACACACGAGCCGCAGCCCCGCCCTCAACCCTGCGCGAGCTTGAAACCGAAGCCGAGGAACAGCGCGCCCACGGCGCTGGTCGCCCCGGCCGACAGTCGGCGGCGTTGCCTGAACTGGGCGGCCAGGAACGTGCCCGCGAAGATCAACGCGGTCAGGTAGAGCAGGCTGGTCACCTGTGCGATCAGCCCGAGCAGCAGGAAGGACAGTGCCGGCCAGGCATACGTCGGGTCGACGAACTGGATGAAGAACGAGATGAAGAAGAGGATCGCCTTCGGGTTGAGCAGGCTGATCATCATGGCCTTGCGGAACGGGCTGCGCATCTCCGCCGGCCTCGCGGCGTCGATCAGCCGAGGCGTGTCCGGGTCGTTGCGGTCGCGCCAGCGCCGCCAGGCGCCACGCAGCATGGTCACCCCCACATAGCCCAGGTACGCGGCACCTGCGTACTTGATCACGAGGAAGACCGGCGGGTACGCCTTGAGCAGCGAGGCCACTCCGGCGGCGGAGAGGACCATGAGCACCGCGTCGCCGACGAGCACCCCGCCGGCGGCCCGGTACCCGGTGCCCACCCCGCGCCGGGCGGCGGTGGAGAGGACGAAGAGCGAGTTCGGTCCGGGCAGCATGATGATGGCGACGGTGCCTAGCACGTACGTCCAGATGTCGGTGATCCCCAGCACGCCCGACATCATCCGGCCGCGCCGGCTCCCGAGAGAAGCCTTTCCCGCAGCCTGACCTGTGCGTTCGGCCACTCGTCGGCGGTCATCGAGTACTGCACGGTGTCCCGCCACGAGCCGTCCGGCCGCTGCCGGTGTTTGCGCAGCACGCCTTCCCGGGTGGCGCCGAGCCGTGCGATGGCCTGCTGCGAGCGTTCGTTGCGGATATCGGTGTGCCAGACCACCCGGATCGCGCCGAGGTCGTCGAAGGCGCGGCCGAGCAGCAGCAGCTTGGCCTCGGTGTTGATCCCGGTACGCCACCAGGGTCGCCCGAGGTAGGTGTAGCCGATGGCCAGCGATCGCCGGTCCTCGTCGATCTCGTAGTACGAGGTGGAGCCGACGACGGCCCCGGTCACCGCACACCGTTGTGCCCAGGCGACCCGCTCGCCACGGTGCTGGGCGGCCAGCGCCGTGGCGATCTCGTCGCGCAGCGCCTCGGGGTCGGCCGGCTGGGGGACGCCCAGGTGCCGCCAGACCTCCGGGTCGGTGGTGGCCGCGTACATCTCGTCGGTGTGCGACAGGTCCAGCGGTTCCAGCCGGACGTGCGTGCCGTGCAGTTCGGTCGCCTGGTGCCACGGCGTGGCGGCCGGTCGCAGGTACGCCGGCACCGGCGCGGTGACCCCGGCGTCGGGTTGCGGCGGCCCGGCGGTCAGCCGCAGCGGCACCACCCCGGCCCAGTGGGGCAGCGCCAGGTCGGCGGGTTCGTCGCGGACGCCGCCGGTACGCGTGCGGACGGAGACCTCGCGCAGCGGCAGCGCCATCAGGGCGGTCTCGGCCAGTTCCCGTCGGCTCGGCGGGCGGCTCTCCGCCGCACGGCCGGTGCCGGTCTTCTCCATCAGGGCGGTGAAGACCTCGGCCCGCAGGTCGGTGTCGGTGACCAGGTGGGCGGTGCCGTGCGCGATCACCGAGCGGTAGTTGGCGCTGTGGTGGAACTGCGACCGGGCATAGACCAGGCCGTCCAGCAGGGTGACCGCCACACAGACCGGCAGGCCGTCGCCACGGGCGGCGAGCAACGGCCGGCTGCCGGTGGAGCCGTGCAGATAGAGGGTGTCGCCGACGCGGACGTGCAGGGTGGGCAGGACGCGGGGCTCACCGTCCACGGTGAAGGCGAGCGCGCAGTGGTACGCCTCGTCGAGCACCGCGTGCGCGGCGTCGCGGTCGTAGCTCATCCGGTCCCGGGAGCGGCTGGCGGTGGTACGGGCGGTCGGCGTGTACATGCTGCCACCTTTGTTCTAGTACAATCTCTTGTTTGTGTCAGCACGCTATCAGGTGACCGGTGCGACGGCCGCCGAGATCTCGGCCAGCGTCGAATCGGGCATCCGCCACGCCGCCCTCGTCCCCGGTGACCCGCTACCGCCGGTCCGCACGCTCGCCGTGGAGCTGTCTCGTATACACTTCT
>NZ_SISL01000067.1:0-19699 GCF_004307965.1 Verrucosispora sp. SN26_14.1
CCGCCCCGGCGACGACGGCGCATCGGCCGCCGTGGCGGTGATCGCGTCGGGCTGCTCGGCGGCGAGCACGGCACGCTCCCGCTTGCGGGCCTTCTTCTCCGCCTTCCGCTGCCGACGGCGTTCCTGCTGCGCCGCCCAGCGCTGCGGCTCGCCGGTGCTCAGCCCGGTGACGGTACGCACCACCTGCACCGCGCCCCACGGCCCGGCCACCCAGATGGGCCAGAAGTACACCAGGTCGCGGGCGGCGAACGAGGTGACCGCCCAGATCGCGATGACGATCCCGACGGCCTTGAGCCAGGGCTCCCAGACGTCGACGAGCCAACGGGCGGTCACGCCCCGCCCGCCGTCGGGCAACACCGGCGCGTCGGCCTCCTGCCGGGCCGGCACCGCCCCGGGCAGGTCGCCCACCAGTGCGTCGAGTTCCGCGTACGTCCGGGCCGCATAGGCCCGCTGTAGCCGCTCGTCGTACTCGTGCAGGTCGAGCCGGCCCTCGTCGAGTGCCTCCCGGAGCCGTTCGGCGACGGCCTGCCGGTCGGAGTTCGCTGCCCGCATCCCGTCCTGCCCGTCCATGTCGGCAAGCATGCCATCGTGCCGCCAGCCCGACTAACCGACGCCGTGCGGCCTGCCCCACCGTCATGCCGACACCGACCCGCTCGCCCCGGTTCTGGCCACCGACAGTGAGCGCGACGAGCCGATCGTGTCGAACGTCACATGCCTCGTGGCGGGATGCGGCCGAGCCGCCGCCACGACGGCGGGGGCACGATCGGCACCACACGACCGGACGTGGTCCGATCGCCGGCCACGACCTGGTCGGCTCCGGGCCGAACGCCGAATGCCCGGACGTGATCGATCGACCGATGGCCTCGTCAGCTCCGCGCCGAGCGCCTGGGATGCGAACGGCCGGTCGGCCGGATGCCGGGATTCGGGCGACTCAGCCGGCCGACGAGGCGGCGGGCTGGCGGGCGGTGACCAGCTCACCGAGGCGGGCTCGACCGCCGTCCTGGGCGGTCAGCACCCAGACCCCGTCCGGCAACAGAGCCATGGTGTGCTCGACGTGTGCCGCACGCGACCCGTCGCGGGTGACCACGGTCCAGCCGTCGGCCAGTTCGGCGGTACGCGGCGACCCCATCGTGATCATGGGCTCGATGGCCAGCGCCATGCCCTGCACCAGCCGCGGCCCCTTGCCCGGCCGCCCGTGGTTGAGCACGTGCGGGTCCTGGTGCATCTCGGTGCCGATGCCGTGGCCGCCGTAGCCGTCGACGATGCCGTACCGGCCGCCCTTGCGCACCGCGTTCTCCACCGCGTGGGAGATGTCGGTCAGCCGGCCCTTGCCGCTGGCCGCACCCCGGGCGGCGGCGGCGATACCGGCCCACATCGCGTCCTCGGCCACCGTCGCCATCCGCAGCAGGGCCGGGTCGACCTCGCCCACCCCGACGGTGATGGCCGCGTCGCCGTGCCAGCCGTCGAGCACCGCACCGCAGTCGATCGAGATCAGGTCGCCCTCGGCGAGGACCTGGTCCGGCGACGGGATCGCGTGCACGATCTGCTCGTTGACCGAGGAGCAGATCGACGCCGGGAAGCCGTGGTAACCCTTGAACGACGGAGTCGCGCCAGCCTCGCGGATGGTCGACTCGGCGATCGCGTCCAGGTCGGCGGTGCTGACCCCGGGGGCCACCGCCTCGCGCATCCGGCGTAACGCCTCGGCGACCACCAGCCCGGCGGCACGCATCTTCTCGATCTGCTCGGGGGTCTTCAGCTGGATGTCCAGCTGGGGACGACGCATCGGGGCGCTACCTTTCGTTGCCGAACCAGCGGGGCACGCCGGGCGTACCCCGCTGTTCGCACTCTATCCGGCCGGCGATGACGCCGAGCTCAGCCGCCGTAGGACCGCAGGGCGTCGATCGCGCGGACCGTGACGTCCTCCACCGGCCCGGTGGCGTCGATCCCGACCAGCTTGCCCTGGGCGCCGTAGTAGTCCACCAACGGCGCGGTCTTCTCCGCGTACTCGCGCAGGCGGGCGGCGATGGTCTCCGGCTTGTCGTCGTCGCGCTGGAACAGCTCGGCACCGCAGCGGTCGCAGATGCCGTCCCGACTGGTCGGGTCGAACTCGACGTGCCAGATCTTGCCGCAGCCCCGGCAGGTGCGCCGGCCGGAGAGCCGCCGGATCACCTCGTCGTCGTCGACCACCAGCTCCAGTACGACGTCCAGCGCGGTGCCGAGGTCGGCGAGGAGCTTGTCCAGCGCGGCGGCCTGCGGAGTGGTCCGCGGGAACCCGTCGAGCAGGAAGCCCTCGGAGGCGTCCGGCTCGGCGAGCCGGTCCCGCACCATGTTGATGGTGACCTCGTCCGGGACCAACTTGCCGGCGTCCATGTAGCGCTTGGCCTCGACCCCGAGCGGGGTGCCCTGCGACACGTTGGCACGGAAGATGTCACCGGTCGAGATCTTCGGCACGGAGACGTGCGCAGCGATGAACTCCGCCTGCGTTCCCTTACCCGCGCCGGGCGGGCCAACCAGAACCAGTCTCATCTACCGCAGGAACCCTTCGTAGTTCCGCTGCATCAGTTGGCTCTCGATCTGCTTGCTGGTTTCGAGAGCCACACCGACCATGATCAGCACAGCGGTACCGCCGAACGGGAAGTTGAGGTACTGCTGCCGGTCCAGCCAGATGAAGAAGAAGTTCGGCAGGATCGAGATGATCGCGAGGTACAGCGCCCCCGGCAGCGTGATCCGGCTGAGGATGAAGTCCAGGTAGTCGGCGGTCGGCTTGCCGGGGCGGATGCCCGGCACGAAGCCGCCGTACTTCTTCATGTTGTCCGCGACCTCGGTCGGGTTGAACGTGATCGAGACGTAGAAGTACGTGAAGAAGATGATCAGCAGGAAGTAGACCGCGATGTAGATCGGGCTGGTCGGGTCGACCAGGTTGTTCTGGATCCACGCCTGCGTCTGACCCGGGTCGTTCTGGTCGAAGAACTGCAGCGCCAACTGGGGCAGGTAGAGCAGCGACGAACCGAAGATGACCGGGATGACACCCGCCTGGTTGACCTTCAGCGGGATGTAGGTCGACGTGCCGCCGTACATCCGCCGGCCGATCATCCGCTTGGCGTACTGCACCGGGATCCGGCGCTGGGCCTGCTCGATGAACGTGACCGCGGTGATGACCACCAGGACCAGGGCGATGACGAGGAAGAACTTGGCCCAGCCCTGGCTCTCCTTGATGCGCCAGCCCTCGCTGGGGAGGCGGGCGGCGATCGAGGTGAAGATCAGCACCGACATGCCGTTGCCGACGCCGCGGTCGGTGATCAGCTCGCCCAGCCACATGACCACGCCGGTACCGGCGGTCATCGTCATCACCAGCATGGACAGCGTCAGCCAGTCCGGGATGCCGGTGCCCTCAGGGATGATCGGGAACTGGTCGCACTGGTTGTTGAAGAGCTGTCCGGAGCGGGCCAGCGCGACGAACGCGGACGCCTGCAGGACACCCAGGCCCAGTGTCAGGTACCGGGTGTACTGGGTGATCTTCGCCTGACCGGCCTGGCCCTCCTTACGGAGCTGCTCGAGCCGCGGGATCACCACCGTCAGCAGCTGCAGGATGATCGACGCGGTGATGTAGGGCATGATGCCCAGCGCGAAGACCGAGAGCTGGAGCAGTGCGCCACCGGAGAAGAGGTCGAGCAGGTTCAGAACCCCGGTCGAGCCGTCGATGGTGTCGAGGCACTGCTGGACGTTGCCGTATGACACGCCTGGGCTGGGCAGCGTCGCGCCGAGCCGGTAGATCGCGATGATGCCTACTGTGAACAGCAGCTTCTTGCGCAGGTCAGGCGTACGGAACGCACTGAGAAAGGCGGACAGCAACTTCTTCCTCCTGCGCGAGGCGGGCCGCCGGTCGTCCCTGGCGGTTTGGGGTGGGTGCCGGGCAGGTGCCCGATATCCATGGCTGGGAAGGGACTCTAACAGCCCGATCCCCGTCCGGGCAGATGTGCCCGGCTACATAAACCGAATCCGATATTACCGGGCGCACAGGCCTTGTGGAGACCATGGCGCCCGCCAGCTGGGATCAACTGGCGGGCGCCATCGTTCGTGCTGCTTACAGCTCGGTGACCGAACCACCGGCGGCAGCGATCTTCTCCTTGGCCGACGCACTGAACGCATGCGCCGTGACCTGGAGCGACACGTTGCCGAGGTCCCCGGTGCCGAGAACCTTGACCGGGTGACCCTTGCGGACCGCGCCCGCCTCGACCAGCTCGGCCGGGCCGACCTGACCGCCGTTGGGGAACAGTTCGGCCAGGCGGTCCAGGTTGACCACCTGGAAGACCACCTTGAACTTGTTCTTGAAGCCCTTCAGCTTCGGCAGGCGCATGTGGATGGGCATCTGCCCACCCTCGAACGCCGCCGGGATGTTCTTCCGGGCCTTCGAACCCTTGGTACCCCGACCGGCGGTCTTGCCCTTGGAGCCCTCACCGCGACCCACACGGGTCTTGGCGGTCTTGGCTCCCGGCGCCGGGCGCAGGTGATGGACCTTGATCGTCATTACTCGACCTCCTCGACCTTCACGAGGTGGCTCACCTTGAAGATCATCCCGCGAATCTCGGGCCGGTCCTCCTTGACCACCACGTCGTTGATCCGCTTGAGACCGAGCGACCGCAGCGACTCACGCTGGTTGTGCTTGGTCCCGATGTCGGACCGGAGCTGGGTGACCTTGAGACGTGCCATCAGGAAGCCACCTCCGCCCGCGAGGCCAGCATGGCGGCCGGAGCGACGTCCTCCACCGGCAGGCCTCGACGCGCCGCGACAGCCTCCGGGGACTCCAGCCCCTTCAGGGCCGCCACGGTGGCGTGCACGATGTTGATCGGGTTCGACGATCCGAGGCTCTTGGAGAGCACGTCGTGGATGCCCGCGCACTCCAGCACGGCACGGACCGGACCACCGGCGATGACACCCGTACCGGCCGAGGCCGGCTTGAGCAGCACCACACCGGCGGCGTCCTCGCCCGTGATCGGGTGCGGGATCGAGGAACCGATCCGCGGCACCTTGAAGAAGTGCTTCTTGGCCTCCTCGACACCCTTGGCGATCGCCGCGGGCACCTCCTTGGCCTTTCCGTAGCCCACGCCCACGGTGCCGTCGCCGTCGCCGACGATCACGAGGGCGGTGAAGCTGAAGCGACGACCACCCTTCACGACCTTGGCGACGCGGTTGATCGCGACGACCCGCTCGAGGTGCGGGGTCTTCTCGGCGGGCGCGTTTCCGCGGCCGCCCTCACGGCGGTTGTCGCGGCGACCACCCTCGTTGCCACCGGACCCGCCGCCACGGCGCTGTTGACCTGGCATCAGCAGCCTCTCTTCTCTCTCGTGACGGGGATTGTCAGAACTCGAGCCCGGCTTCGCGGGCGGCGTCGGCAAGCGCGGCGACCCGCCCCGCGTACCGGTTGCCACCGCGGTCGAAGACGACCTTGGAGACGCCGGCGGCCTTGGCCCGCTCGGCGAGCAGGGCACCGACCTTGCCGGCGAGGGCGCTCTTGTCGCCCTCGGTGCCGCGCACCGAGGCGTCCAGCGTCGAGGCCGACGCCAGGGTGTGCCCCTTGGTGTCGTCCACGATCTGGGCCACGATGTGCCGCAGCGAACGGGTGACCACCAGGCGCGGACGCTCGGCGGTGCCACTGACGTTCTTGCGGACGCGGAAGTGCCGACGCGCACGCCCGACGGCACGCTTGGCGGCGACGCCGCGGCGGCGCTTGAGCAGCGTGGCGCTCACTTCTTACCTGCCTTTCCAGCCTTGCGACGGATGACCTCGCCCTGGTACTTCACGCCCTTGCCCTTGTAGGGCTCCGGCGGGCGGATCTTCCGGATGTTGGCGGCGACCTCACCGACGAGCTGCTTGTCGATACCGGCCACGTGGAACAGCGTCGGCCGCTCCACCGTGAAGGTGATGCCCTCGGGCGCCTGCACCTGCACCGGGTGCGAGAACCCGAGCGCGAACTCCAGGTCCTTGCCCTTGGCGGTGACCCGGTAACCGGTACCGGCGATCTCCAGGCTCTTGCGGTAGCCCTCGGTGACCCCGACGATCATGTTGGCGACCAGGGTACGGCTCAGGCCGTGCAGTTCCTTGGCCTTGCGCTCGTCGTTCGGGCGGTTGACGCTCAACTGCCCGTCCTCGGCCCGCTCGATCGTGATCGGCGTGGCCAGGGTGTGCGACAGCTCGCCCTTGGGGCCCTTGACCTTGACGGTCTGGCCGTCGATCGTCACGTCGACGCCGGAGGGCACCGGGATCGACTTACGTCCAATTCGCGACATTTCTACCTGTCTCCCGTTACCAGACGAAGGCGAGGACTTCCCCGCCAACGCTCCGCTTGCGGGCCTGCCGGTCGGTGAGCAGCCCCTGGGACGTCGAAATGATCGCCACGCCCAGTCCACCGAGTACCCGCGGGAGCCCGTCCGACTTGGCGTACACCCGGAGACCGGGCTTGGAGACGCGCTTGATACCGGCCAGGCTCCGCTCCCGGTTCTGGCCGTACTTCAGCTCGACGACCAGTCGCTTGCCGACGGCACCCTCTTCGGGCTCCTCGACCGCCCAGGTGGCGATGTAACCCTCGGACTTGAGGACCTCGGCGATGTTCGCCTTGATCTTCGAGTAGGGCATCGTCACCCGGTCGTGGTACGCCTGGTTGGCGTTACGCAGACGCGTGAGCATGTCTGCGATGGGGTCGGTCATCGTCATGAAACTCGTCAACCTTTCTCGCCGGGGTTCCCGCGACTCGCGCAGGCCTACGGCGAAGAGACAGTCCAGCTGATGCGCCGAAGCGCGCCGGGCTATTACCAGGAAGCCTTGGACACGCCGGGCAGCTCACCGCGGTGGGCCATCTCCCGGATGCACACCCGGCAGAGCCCGAACTTGCGGTAGACCGCCTTGGGACGCCCGCACCGCTGGCAGCGGGTGTAGGCGCGAACCGAGAACTTCGGCTTCGCGGCCGCCTTGAGGATCAGCGCCTTCTTGGCCATCTCAGTTCTCCTTGAACGGGAAGCCCAGGAACTTCAGCAGCGCCCGGCCCTCGTCGTCGGTCGTGGCGGTGGTCACCACCGTGATGTCCATGCCCCGCTGGCGATCGATCTTGTCCTGGTCGATCTCGTGGAACACCGACTGCTCGGTCAGACCGAACGTGTAGTTGCCGTGCCCGTCGAGCTTGCGCCCGTCAAGGCCGCGGAAGTCACGGATACGCGGCAGCGCGATGGAGAGCAGCCGGTCCAGGAACTCCCACATCCGGTCGCCGCGCAGGGTCACCTTCGCGCCGATCGGCATGCCCTCGCGGAGCTTGAACTGCGCGATGGACTTCGTCGCCCGCCGGACCTGCGGCTTCTGGCCGGTGATGGTGGCCAGGTCGCGGACCGCGCCGTCGATGAGCTTGGCGTCCCGAGCGGCCTCGCCGACGCCCATGTTCACGACGATCTTGACCAGCCGCGGCACCTGCATCGGGTTGCCGTACTCGTGCTGCTCGCGCAGCTGGGCCACGATCTCGTTGCGGTACCGCTCCTTGAGGCGCGGCATGGTCTTGGTTTCGGTAGCCGTGGTCATCACAGGTCCTTACCGGTGCTACGCGCGATGCGGACCTTCTGGCCGTTGTCGTCGATCCGGTAACCGACGCGGGTCGGCTTGCCGTCGGAGTCCACGACCATCACGTTCGAGACGTGGATCGGGGCCTCCTGGGTGACGATGCCACCGGTCTTGGCGCCACGCTGAGTGGTGCTGATGCGGGTGTGCTTCTTGACCCGGTTCACGCCCTCGACCAGGACCTTGTCCTGCCGCGGGTAGGCCGCGATGACCTTGCCCTTGGCACCCTTGTCCTTGCCGGCGATGACGACGACCGTGTCGCCCTTCTTGACCTTCACGGTCACAACACCTCCGGCGCGAGAGAAATGATCTTCATGAACCGCTTGTCCCGCAGCTCACGACCGACCGGGCCGAAGATACGGGTACCGCGCGGGTCCCCACCGTCCTTGATGATGACGGCGGCGTTCTCGTCGAAGCGGATGTACGACCCGTCCGGGCGCCGCCGCTCCTTGGCGGTACGGACGACGACAGCCTTGACCACGTCGCCCTTCTTGACACCGGCACCCGGGATCGCGTCCTTGACGGTCGCCACGATGACGTCGCCGATGCTCGCGTAGCGCCGACCGGAGCCACCGAGAACCCGGATGCACAGGATCTCCCGGGCACCCGTGTTGTCGGCGACGCGCAGTCGCGACTCCTGCTGAATCACGTCTATCTCCTATGTCTGCCGGTTCTCCGGCCGCCGGGGCGGCCGGAGCCTGGCGGAACCTGCGCCCGACCGATCTCGGCCGAGCTCGAGCCTTCGCTACTTGGCCTTCTCGAGGATCTCCACGAGCCGCCACCGCTTGGTGGCGGAGAGCGGCCGGGTCTCCATGATCAGGACGCGGTCGCCGATGCCGGCGGAGTTCTGCTCGTCGTGGACCTTCAGCTTGCTGGTACGGCGCATGATCTTGCCGTACAGCGCGTGCTTGACCCGGTCCTCGACCTCGACCACGACGGTCTTGTCCATCTTGTCGCTGACCACGAGGCCCTCACGGACCTTCCGGCGGCCACGCTGCTGGGTGGCGGTCGTGTTCTCGCTCATGAAGCAGTCACCTCAGTCGGCGCGGCCGAGAGCCCCAGCTCGCGCTCACGCATGATCGTGTAGATCCGGGCGATCTCCCGACGGATGACCTGCAGCCGCCGGTTGTTGTCCAGCTGACCGGTTGCGGCCTGCACGCGGAGGTTGAACAGCTCCGCCTTGGCCTCGCGCAGCTTCGTGACCAGCTCCTCCTCGGAGAGCTCACGCAGCTCGGAGGCCTTAACGCCCGCTGCCATCAGGATTCACCCACTTCGCGCGTAACAATGCGGCACTTCATCGGGAGCTTGTGGATCGCGCGACGCATCGCCTCTCGCGCGATCTGCTCGTTGGGGAAGGACATCTCGAAGAGGACCCGCCCCGGCTTGACGTTGGCGACCCACCACTCCGGCGAGCCCTTACCGGAACCCATCCGGGTTTCGGCCGGCTTCTTGGTGAGGGCCTGGTCCGGGAAGATGGTGATCCAGACCTTGCCGCCACGCTTGATGTGGCGGGTCATCGCGATACGCGCCGACTCGATCTGCCGGTTGGTCACGTACGCCGGCTCAAGAGCCTGGATCCCGAACTCGCCGAACACCACCCGGTTGCCGCCCTTGGACGCGCCGCTGCGGTCCGGGTGGTGCGGCTTGCGGAAGCCCTTCGGGGGCTTGCGCGGCATCAGCATCTGTCAGCCCTCCTGCTGCGTTTCTGCCGCGGCGGCGACGGCGGACGCGTCCACCGGCTCGCCACTCGGCGTCTCGGCCTGCTGCGCGACGGTCGTCGCGGCAGCGCGGCCGGCCTCGGTGCCACCGGAGGTCGTGCCGGACGAACCGGACCGACCACGACGCGGCCGCTCGGGGCGGTCACCGCGCTCCCGGCGCGGGCGCGACGGAGCCTCGGTCGGGGTCTCCCGACCCGGCACCGCGTCGCCCTTGTAGATCCAGACCTTCACGCCGATGCGGCCGAAGGTGGTACGGGCCTCGAAGAAGCCGTACTCGATGTTGGCCCGCAGCGTGTGCAGCGGAACCCGACCCTCGCGGTAGAACTCCGTGCGGCTCATCTCGGCGCCGCCGAGGCGACCCGAGACCTGCACCCGGATGCCCTTGCACATCGGGTTCTTCATCGCCGACTGCATCGCCTTGCGCATCGCGCGGCGGAAGCTGACCCGGCTGGAGAGCTGCTCGGCGACGCCCTGGGCGACCAGCTGCGCGTCCGACTCGGGGTTCTTCACCTCGATGATGTTGAGCTGCACCTGCTTGCCGGTGAGCTTCTCCAGCTCGCCGCGGATCCGGTCGGCCTCCGCACCCTTACGGCCGATGACGATGCCCGGCCGGGCGGTGTGGATGTCGACGCGGACCCGGTCGCGGGTGCGCTCGATGTCGACCTTGGAAATGCCGGCGCGCTCCAGGCCCTTGGACATCATGCGGCGGATCTTGACGTCCTCGCCGATGTAGTCCTTGTAGAGCTTGTCCGCGAACCAGCGGGACTTCCAGTCGGTCGAGATGCCGAGCCGGAACCCGTGCGGGTGAACCTTCTGACCCATTACTCGGCGCCCTCCGTGTTGCTCTGCGTCTCGGCCGGTTCGGTCTGCTTGGCCGGGGCCGTCTTCTTCGCCGACTTCTTCGGCGCGGCCGGCGCGACCGCCTCGACCGCCACGGTGATGTGGCAGGTGCGCTTGCGGATCCGGTACGCCCGGCCCTGAGCCCGAGGCTGGAACCGCTTCATCGTCGGGCCCTCGTCCACGAACGCCTCGCTGACGAGCAACGCGTCGGGGTCCAGCCGCTCGTTGTTCTCCGCGTTGGCGATCGCGCTCGCGAGCACCTTGTACACCTGCTCGCTCGCCGCCTGCGGCGCGAACTGCAGCACCGTGAGCGCCTCCTTCGCGGGCAGGCCGCGGACGAGGTTGACCACCCGGCGCGCCTTCATCGGCGAGATGCGCACGTGTCGCGCAATCGCCCGCGCGCCCGGAAGCACCGGAGCGTCGCCCTTTCCTGGCATCGCTGTAACCCCTTGATCCTCTATCCGTATGCCCGCGGCGTCAGCGCCGGCGGCTCTTCCGGTCGTCCTTCTCGTGACCCTTGAACGTACGGGTCAACGCGAACTCGCCGAGCTTGTGCCCGACCATCGCCTCGGTCACGAACACGGGGACGTGCTTACGTCCGTCGTGCACCGCGATCGTGTGCCCGAGCATGTCCGGGATGATCGTGGAGCGGCGCGACCAGGTCTTGATGACGTTCTTCGAGCCCTTCTCGTTCTGCGTCTCCACCTTCTTGAGCAGGTGGTCGTCGATGAACGGGCCCTTCTTCAGGCTGCGAGGCATGTCTTATCTCCCTCAGCCGCGCTTACGCGTGGCGTAGCGGCGGCGGACGATCAGCCGGTCACTCGGCTGGCCCTTACGACGGGTGCGGCCCTCGGGCTTACCCTGCGGGTTGACCGGGTGGCGACCACCGGAGGTCTTGCCCTCGCCACCACCGTGCGGGTGGTCGACCGGGTTCATGGCCACACCACGGACGGTCGGGCGCTTGCCCTTCCACCGCATCCGGCCGGCCTTGCCCCAGTTGATGTTTGACTGGTCGGCGTTGCCGATCTCGCCGACGCTGGCGCGGCAGCGCACGTCGACGCGGCGGATCTCACCCGACGGCATACGCAGGGTCGCGTACGCGCCCTCCCGGCCGAGCAGCTGGATGCCGACGCCGGCCGAGCGGGCCAGCTTGGCGCCGCCGCCCGGACGCAGCTCCACGTTGTGGATCGTGGTACCGACCGGGATGTTGCGCAGCGGCAGGTTGTTACCGGGCTTGATGTCCGCGCCCGGGCCCGACTCCACCGCGTCGCCCTGCTTGAGGTCCTTCGGCGCGAGGATGTAGCGCTTCTCGCCGTCGGCGTAGTGCAGCAGCGCGATCCGCGCGGTGCGGTTCGGGTCGTACTCGATGTGCGCGACCTTGGCCGGCACGCCGTCCTTGTCGACCCGCTTGAAGTCGATCAGCCGGTACTGCCGCTTGTGGCCGCCACCCTGGTGCCGGGCGGTGATCCGCCCGTGGGCGTTCCGGCCACCCTTCTTCGGCAGCGGGGCCAGCAGCGACTTCTCGGGCGTCGACCGGGTGATCTCAGCGAAGTCGGCGACGCTGGAGCCACGCCGGCCCGGCGTCGTCGGCTTGTACTTACGGATAGCCATTGTCTACACCCCTCAGCTGACCGGGCCGCCGAAGGCCTCGATGCGGTCTCCCTCAGCCAGCTTCACCATCGCCCGCTTGGTGTCCTTGCGCTTGCCGAACCCCGTACGGGTCCGCTTGCGCTTGCCCTCGCGGTTGAGCGTGTTGACCGTCAGGACGCGGACGTTGAAGATCTGCTCGATGGCGATCTTGATCGCGGTCTTGTTCGCGTCCGGGTGCACCAGGAAGGTGTACCAGTTCCGGTTCAGCTCGCTGTAGCTCTTCTCCGAGACGACCGGCGCCACGATGATGTCGCGCGGGTCGGCGATCGTGCTCACTTGCCGTCCTCCTCGGTGGTCTCGGCGGGAACGCCCAGGAACTCGTCCAGGGCCTCCTTGGTGAAGACCACGTCGTCGGCCACCAACACGTCGTACGTGTTGAGCTGGCCGGCCTCGATCAGGTGCACCCGCGGCTCGTTGCGCAGCGACACCCAGTTCAGCTCGTCGGTGCTGCTCAGCACGACCAGCACCCGACGGGCCTCGCTCAGCTTCGCGAGCGTGGCCAGCGCGGCCTTGGTCGACGGCTTCTCACCCGAGACGAACGCCTCGACGACGTGCACCTGCCCGGCGCGCGCCCGGTCCGAGAGGGCCCCACGCAGCGCGGCGGCCTTCATCTTCTTGGGGGTGCGCTGGCTGTAGTCACGCGGCACCGGGCCGTGCACCACGCCACCGCCGGCGAACTGCGGCGCGCGGATCGAGCCCTGCCGGGCCCGACCGGTGCCCTTCTGCTTGTACGGCTTCTTGCCGCCGCCGGCGACCTCGCCGCGGGTCTTGGTCTTGTGCGTGCCCTGCCGGGCCGCTGCCAGCTGCGCCACCACGACCTGGTGCATCAGCGGGACGTTGGCCTGGACGTCGAAGATGTCGGCGGGCAGCTCGACCGAGCCGCTCTTGGCGCCTTCGGTGTTCAGGACGTCAACGGTGGTCACTTGGCCACACCGCCCTTCTTCGCCTTGGTCTTGGCCGCGGTGCGGACCAGGACCAGCGCGCCCTTCGGGCCGGGGATGGCGCCGCGGACGAGCAGGAGGTTGTTCTCGGTGTCGACCGCCTGGACGGTCAGGTTCTGCACGGTGTAGCGCACGCCGCCCATGCGGCCGGCCATCCGGGTGCCCTTGAAGACGCGACCCGGGGTGGCGCAGGCCCCGATGGAGCCCGGGGAGCGGTGCTTGCGCTCGACACCGTGGCTGGCGCGCAGACCGTGGAAGCCGTGCCGCTTCATCGGGCCGGCGTAGCCCTTGCCCTTGGTCTTGCCGGTGACGTCGATCGAGACGCCGACCGGGAACTCCTCGACCGTGACCTCCTGGCCGAGCGAGTAGTCGCCGGCGTCGGCGGTGCGCAGCTCGACGATGTGCCGGCGCGGCGCCACGTCGGCCTTGGCGTAGTGCCCACGCAGCGGCTGCTTGGCCTTGCGCGGGTCGATCGTCCCGTACGCCAGCTGGACCGCGGAGTAGCCGTCCTTGTCGGCGTCACGAACCTGGGTGATGACGCAGGGGCCGGCCTGAACCACGGTCACCGGGACAACCTTGTTGTTGTCCCAGACCTGGGTCATGCCGAGCTTCGCGCCCAGGATCCCCTTAACTTGCCTGTCCATGTGTCCGGTCCCTACAGCTTGATCTCGATGTCGACGCCAGCCGGCAGGTCGAGGCGCATGAGCGAGTCGACCGTCTTCGGGGTCGGGTCGATGATGTCGATAAGCCGCTTGTGCGTACGCATCTCGAAGTGCTCGCGCGAGTCCTTGTACTTGTGCGGCGAGCGGATGACGCAGAAACGGTTGATCTCCGTGGGCAGCGGCACCGGGCCAGCGACCTGCGCCCCGGTACGCGTCACCGTCTCGACGATCTTCCGAGCCGAGGAGTCGACGACCTCGTGGTCATAGGCCTTGAGCCGGATGCGGATCTTCTGTCCCGCCATGGTGGCTTCTGTTCCTTCTCTCGATGCCGCTGTGTTGCGGGTACCCATACCGGCTGGTACGAGCCCTCTTCGCCCACCCCCGCGGTCGGGCGTGTCGCGCCCTGTGGCCAGGCTCCGCCCCGAGAATCCGGAGCGATCCTGACCGCGGTGGGTCCAGGCGCCGATCGCGCTACCGCGACCTGAACGCCGCGCGAGGGTGGTTGGCGGCCGGACCGCCAACCACCCCACGCCCGACTGTTCTGCCTACCCGGAGGTTCGGCGTGAGCCGAACACGGGCAGCGAACTGTCGTTACGCAACCTGACTAGTATGCCGCACGACCGGCGGCGGGTCTAATCGGGGTTACCCAGCTCACTTGATGATCTTGGTGACGCGACCCGCGCCGACCGTGCGGCCACCCTCCCGGATCGCGAACTTGAGGTTGTCCTCCATCGCGATGGGCTGGATCAGCTTCACGGTCATCGTGGTGTTGTCACCAGGCATGACCATCTCGGTGCCCTCGGGGAGGGTGACGACACCGGTGACGTCCGTGGTCCGGAAGTAGAACTGCGGACGGTAGTTCTGGAAGAACGGGGTGTGCCGGCCACCCTCCTCCTTGGAGAGGATGTAGACGGTCGCCTCGAACTCCGTGTGCGGGGTGGTGGTGCCCGGCTTGACGACCACCATGCCGCGCTCGACGTCCTCGCGCTTGGTGCCCCGGAGCAGCAGACCGACGTTCTCGCCTGCGCGGGCGTCGTCCAGGGTCTTCCGGAACATCTCGATCGCGGTGACCTTGGTCTTGAAGCCCTTCTCGCGGATGCCGACGACCTCGACGTCCTCGTTCGGGAGCAGCACGCCACGCTCGACGCGACCGGTGACCACGGTACCCCGACCGGTGATGGTGAAGACGTCCTCGACGGGCATGAGGAACGGCTTCTCGGTCTCGCGCTCCGGCTGCGGGATCGCGGTGTCGACCGCGCTCATCAGCTCGAGCAGCTTCTCGGTCCAGACCGGGTCGCCCTCGAGGGCCTTCAGCGCGGAGACCTGGACGACCGGCAGGTCGTCACCCGGGTACTCCTGAGCCGAGAGCAGCTCGCGGACCTCGAGCTCGACGAGCTCCAGGAGCTCCTCGTCGTCGACCATGTCGCTCTTGTTCAGCGCCACGACGATGTACGGCACGCCGACCTGGCGGGCCAGCAGCACGTGCTCGCGGGTCTGCGGCATCGGGCCGTCGGTCGCCGCGACCACCAGGATCGCGCCGTCCATCTGCGCGGCACCGGTGATCATGTTCTTGATGTAGTCGGCGTGACCGGGGCAGTCGACGTGCGCGTAGTGCCGCGCCTCGGTCTGGTACTCGACGTGTGCGATCGAGATCGTGATGCCGCGGGCCTTCTCCTCAGGCGCCTTGTCGATCTCGTCGAACGGCGTGTACGGGTTCAGGTCCGGGTACTGGTCGTGCAGGACCTTGGTGATGGCCGCCGTCAGCGTCGTCTTACCGTGGTCGATGTGACCAATGGTGCCGATGTTGACGTGCGGCTTAGTCCGCTCGAACTTCGCCTTCGCCACTGGTGTCCTCCTGTGGACTTCTTGGTTCGTTCGCCCCGGTGCGCCAGGTCGGCGCTTAGGACTCTGTCGACAGCCTTTCCGACCTGACGGCCGGAGAGCTTTGTGGGTTCTGCGGCGATGAAGCCTACAGGCCCGGAATTCACACAATCCGACCGAGGTGGTCGCAGTCGGGGAATCCTCCCGCGACCACCTCGGATCAGCTCAGGTGAGCGTCACTCACCCGTCGCCTTGGCGATGATCTCCTTGGCGACCGAGGACGGGACCTCGGCGTAGGAGTCGAACTGCATGCTGTAGCTAGCCCGGCCCTGGGTCTTCGACCGCAGGTCGCCGACGTAGCCGAACATCTCCGACAACGGCACCAGAGCACGGACGACGCGGGCGCCACTGCGCTCCTCCATCGCCTGAATGATGCCGCGGCGGGAGTTGAGGTCGCCGATGACGTCACCCATGTTCTCCTCGGGAGTGGTGACCTCAACAGCCATCATCGGCTCGAGCAGTGCGGGGTCGGCCTTGCGGGCCGCGTCCTTCATCACCATCGAGCCGGCGATCTTGAATGCCATTTCCGACGAGTCGACCTCGTGGTACTGGCCGTCCAGCAGGGTGAGCTTGATGCCCACCAGCGGGAAGCCGGCGAGGATGCCGTACTGCATGGCGTCCTGCGCACCCGCGTCCACCGACGGGATGAACTCCCGGGGGATGCGGCCACCGGTCACGCCGTTGGCGAACTCGTAGGTCGGCGCGTCGTTGCCCAGCGGCAGCGGCTCCAGGCTGACGATCACCCGAGCGTACTGGCCGGAGCCACCGGTCTGCTTCTTGTGGGTGTACTCGACCTTGTCCACCTTGCGGCGGATGGTCTCGCGGTACGCCACCTGCGGCTTACCGATGTTCGCCTCGACGTTGAACTCGCGGCGCATCCGGTCGACCAGGATGTCCAGGTGCAGCTCGCCCATGCCGGAGATGACCGTCTGACCGGTCTGGTCGTCCAGCTTGACGCGGAAGGTCGGGTCCTCCTCGGCCAGCCGCTGGATGGCGGTGCTGAGCTTCTCCTGGTCGGCCTTGGTCTTCGGCTCGATGGCGACCTCGATGACCGGCTCCGGGAAGGTCATCGACTCCAGGATGACCGGGTTCGCCGGGTCACACAGGGTGTCACCGGTGGTGGTCTGCTTGAGACCCTGCACCGCGATGATGTCGCCGGCCTGGGCAGAGCCGCGCTCTTCCCGCTTGTTGGCGTGCATCTGGTAGATCTTGCCGATCCGCTCCTTGCGGTCCTTGGTGGAGTTGACCACCTGGGAGCCGGACTCGAGCGTGCCGGAGTAGATGCGCACGTAGGTGAGCTTGCCGAGGTGCTTGTCCGTCTGGATCTTGAAGGCCAGACCGGAGAACGGCTCGGCCACCGCCGGCTTACGCAGCAGCGGGGTCTCACCGTCGGTGGCGGTGCCCTCGATCGCCGGGATGTCCAGCGGCGACGGCAGGTACGCGACGACCGCGTCCAGCATCGGCTGGATGCCCTTGTTCTTGAAGGCGGTGCCGGTGAGGACCGGGTTGGCCTTGCCGCCGATGGTGGCCCGACGGATGGCGGCCTTGATCTCCTCGACGGAGATCTCCTCGCCCTCCAGGTACTTCTCCATCACCGAGTCGTCGACGTCGGCGAGGGTCTCCATCAGCTTCTCGCGCCACTCGGCGGCAGAGTCGGCGAGGTCGGCCGGGATCTCCTCGACCGCGTAGTCCTCACCCTTCTGGGTCTCGCCACGCCAGGTGAGGGCCCGCATCTCGACCAGGTCGACCACGCCGATGAAGTCGCTCTCGGCGCCGATCGGGATCTGGAGCACCAGCGGAGTGGCGTTCAGCCGGTCGATCATCATCTGCACGCAGCGGAAGAAGTCCGCGCCGGTACGGTCCAGCTTGTTGACGAAACACATCCGGGGGACGTTGTACTTGTCCGCCTGACGCCAGACGTTCTCCGTCTGCGGCTCCACGCCGGCCACGCCGTCGTAGACCGCGACCGCACCGTCCAGGACACGCAGCGACCGCTCCACCTCGACCGTGAAGTCGACGTGGCCGGGCGTGTCGATGATCTGGATCGTGTGGCCCTTCCACTCGCACTTCGTGGCGGCGGAAGTGATGGTGATACCGCGCTCCTGCTCCTGCTCCATCCAGTCCATGACGGCAGCGCCCTCGTGGACCTCACCGATCTTGTACGTGATACCGGTGTAGAACAGGATTCGCTCGGTGGTAGTGGTCTTACCGGCATCGATGTGCGCCATGATGCCGATATTGCGTACGTTGGCGAGCGCGTCTGCGGCGGCCACTTCAATCCCTACTTATCGTCGTCTCGACACAACTGGTGGCGGTCCCGGCGCCGGATGGGCACCGGGACCAAGCTGTTACCAGCGGTAGTGCGCGAAGGCCTTGTTGGACTCCGCCATCTTGTGCGTGTCCTCGCGCCGCTTGACGGCGGCACCGAGGCCGTTGCTCGCGTCCAGCAGCTCGTTCATCAGCCGCTCGACCATGGTCTTCTCCCGGCGGGCCTTGGAGTAGGTCACCAGCCAGCGCAGGCCGAGGGTGGTCGCCCGGGCCGGACGGACCTCGACCGGCACCTGGTAGGTCGCGCCACCGACACGGCGGCTGCGGACCTCGAGAGTCGGCTTGACGTTGTCCATCGCGCGCTTGAGCGTGACGACCGGGTCGGTGCCGGACTTCTCCCGGCAGCCCTCCAGGGCTGCGTACACGATGCGCTCGGCGAGCTGGCGCTTGCCGCGCAGGAGGATCTTGTTCACCAGCTGGGTGACCAACGGCGAGTTGTACACCGGGTCAGCGACCAGCGGCTTCCGCGGAGCGGGTCCCTTACGCGGCATGTCAGCTCTTCTCCTTCTTGGCGCCGTAGCGGCTGCGCGCCTGCTTGCGGTTACGGACACCCTGGGTGTCCAGCGAACCGCGGACGATCTTGTAACGCACACCGGGGAGGTCCTTCACCCGGCCGCCACGGACGAGCACGATCGAGTGCTCCTGCAGGTTGTGACCCACGCCCGGGATGTAGGCGGTCACCTCGATCTGGCTGCTGAGCTTCACACGAGCGACCTTGCGCAGCGCGGAGTTCGGCTTCTTGGGAGTGGTGGTGTACACACGGGTGCACACGCCGCGCCGCTGAGGGGAACCCTTCAGCGCCGGGGTCTTGGTCTTGGTCGTCTTGGCCTGTCGGCCCTTGCGGACCAGCTGCTGGATCGTGGGCACCGGGTTTCTCCGCTCCCTTCGGCCGCTCACGCGGCCGCGCTCGCTCGGTCGGCCTGATGACCGACCCTCCTACATTCCGACCAGGTCCACCTCGCGGTGGTCCCGGCACCCGCGGTCGGGCGTGTCGCCCGAGCACGGTCCCGGTTCCGACGCTCACGCGGAGGTTCCGGGTTGTGTCACCGGCGCGCGGATCTCCGCCGCCGGGTCTTCTGGCTCAGTCGTGTCGCTGTTCGGATGCCGGTATCACCGGATCCCGCGCACGCACGAGTTGCCCGGGCAAGCCCGGGCGCAAGGGGAAAGAGTACCTACCACAGCCGTGCAGGTCAAAACGGATGACCCGCCGGACTTCTCACTGCTCGCCGGCCGGGCTCGTCACGCCTCACGCCTGTGATGGGCACCTACGGAGACAAGTGTACCGGCTCCGCCGGAAACCGGACCGGTAGCCCCTGGGCGGGACCGATCGGTATCCGGCGCTCGCCCGCTCGTCCCGACCCGACGTGGGCCGGATCTCAGGTCAGCGTCAGCAGCAGCGCCAGCCCCAGGCCCGACAGGCAGAGCAGGAGACCGGCGCCACCGCAACTGATCCCGGCGATCGCCACGCCACGGCCGGTGAACCGGACCGCCGGCGGAGCGGCCGGACGGCGGATCTGCCGGAGGCCGAGCAGGCCGGCCACCACGGCGCCGGCACCGGTCAGGCTGCCCAGCACGGCGAAGGCACCGGCGGCCCAAGCTCCCCCGCCCGTGCCTCCCCCGACCGCGCCGATGCAGATGGTCAGGAACGAGATCAGGATCGAGGTGATGCCGGCCACCAGCGAGCCGACCGCCAGCCCGGACGTGACCGGGGGTACGTCCAGGTGCACGGTCGCGAACGGGGTACCGGGCACCGGCTCCACCCGTTTGGGCGGCCGGGGACGCTCCTGCGGCGGTGGACCGGCCGCCGGCCCACCCCAGCCCGGCGGCGGGCCGGGAAACGGGGGCGGGCCGAACCCGGGGGCCCCGACCGGCGGCCTCGACTGCGGCGGAGCCGGCGGCGGGCCGAAGCCGGAGTGCCCGTACGGAGGGCCGGGCGGCGGCCCGAACGGTGCGGGGCCGAACCCGGGCGTGGGACCACCCGAGGCCGGTCCGAACGGTGGCGGTCCGAACCCGGGCGAGGAACCGCCCGAAACCGGTCCGGGGTCGGCGCCGACAGCGGGCGAGCCGGCCGGGTCGGCGC
>NZ_SISL01000670.1:0-2360 GCF_004307965.1 Verrucosispora sp. SN26_14.1
AGAGACAGGGGCCAGCCGGGCCAGCGCGTCGGTGGGGGAGACCGGGCGCAGGTCGGCCCGGTGCACGGTGTGGTGCCGGACCTCGCCGGAGAGGTCGACCACGCAGGCGGCCAGATAGTCGACGTTGATCTCCAGCCCGAGCCCGGCCGGGCCGTCACCGGCGAGCACCAGGCCACGGGCGGGTCGCCCGGCACCGGCGCGTGGCGTCGGCTCGGCCTCGGTGACCAGTCGACCGGCGACGAGGTCCTCCACCACGGCCGAGACGGTGGCTCGGGTCAGCCCGGTCTCGGCCGCCAGCGCGGCCCGGGAGGGCGGTCGGCCGCGGCGATCCGGCCGAGGACGAGGGCGAGGTTCAGCTCACGCAGGCTGCCCTGGCGTACGCCACCGGCCGGGGCTGCGAGTCGGGTCACCCCTTGACACTGCCACATCGCGGCCATTTAATTCAACCACTGAACAAATAGCGGACGACACCACCGGAGGTCTGTAATGGCATCCCGTCCCACCCCCGCCGACAAGTTCTCCTTCGGCCTCTGGACGGTCGGCTGGCAGGGCCGAGACCCGTTCGGTCACGCCACCCGACCGGCCCTGGACCCGGTGGAGTCGGTGCACCGGCTCGCCGAGCTGGGCGCGTACGGCGTCACCTTCCACGACGACGACCTCGTGCCGTTCGGTGCGGACGCCGCCGCCCGCGACGGCCAGATCGCCCGGTTCCGCAAGGCGCTCGACGAGACCGGCCTGGTGGTGCCGATGGTCACCACCGACCTCTTCCAGCAGCCCGTCTTCAAGGACGGCGGCTTCACCAGCAACGACCGCGACGTCCGGCGGTACGCGCTGCGCAAGGTGCTGCGCAACGTCGACCTCGCCGCCGAGCTGGGCGCACAGACCTTCGTCATGTGGGGCGGCCGGGAAGGCGGCGAGTACGACGTCGCCAAGGACGTTCAGGCCGCGCTGGACCGCTACCGCGAGGCGGTCGACCTGCTCTGCCAGTACGTCGTCGACCGTGGCTACGACCTGCGTTTCGCGCTGGAGCCCAAGCCGAACGAGCCGCGCGGCGACATCCTGCTGCCGACCGTCGGGCACGCGCTGGCCTTCATCTCCACGCTCGCCCACCCCGACCGGGTCGGCGTCAACCCGGAGGTCGGCCACGAGCAGATGGCCGGGCTGAACTTCGTGCACGGCATCGCCCAGGCGCTCTGGCAGGGCAAGCTGTTCCACATCGACCTCAACGGCCAGCGCGGCATCAAGTACGACCAGGACCTGGTCTTCGGCCACGGTGACCTGCTCAACGCGTTCGCGCTGGTGGACCTGCTGGAGCACGGCGCCCCGGGTGGCGGCCCGGGGTACGACGGGCCGCGCCACTTCGACTACAAGCCCTCCCGCACTGAGGACATGGACGGGGTGTGGGTCTCCGCCGCCGCGAACATGCGGACCTACCTGCTGCTCAAGGAGCGGGCCGCGGCGTTCCGGGCCGACCCCGAGGTGGTCGAGGCACTGGCCGCCGCCAAGGTCGGCGAGCTGGGCGTACCGACCCTGGGCGAGGGTGAGGGCTACGCCGAGCTGCTCGCCGACACCAGCGCGTTCGAGGGCTACGACGTCGACGCGGCCGGCGCCAAGGGCTTCGGCTTCATCCGGCTCAACCAGCTCGCCGTCGAGCACGTGCTCGGCGCGCGCTGAGGCGACGGCATGCCGCTCGTCGCGGGGGTGGACTCCTCCACCCAGTCCTGCAAGGTGGTCGTCCGGGACGCGGACACCGGTGACCTGGTCCGCCAGGGCCGGGCCCCGCACCCGGACGGCACCGAGGTCGACCCCTCGGCCTGGTGGTCGGCCCTCCAGACGGCGATCGACGCCGCCGGTGGGCTGGACGACGTCGCCGCCGTCTCCGTCGCCGGCCAGCAGCACGGCATGGTCTGCCTGGACGAGTCGGGCGAGGTGGTGCGGCCGGCGCTGCTGTGGAACGACACCCGCTCCGCGCAGGCCGCCGCCGACCTGGTCGAGGAGGCCGGCGCCGGTACGGCGGGCCGGCAGTTCTGGGCTGACGCGGTGGGCAGCGTGCCGGTGGCGAGTTTCACCGTCACCAAGCTGCGCTGGCTGGCCCGGCACGAGCCGGCCAACGCCGACCGGGTGGCCGCCGTCTGCCTGCCGCACGACTGGTTGACCTGGCGGCTGTCCGGGTCGTCCGACCTGGCGGCGTTGCGGACCGACCGCAGTGACGCCAGCGGCACCGGATACTGGTCGCCGGCCACCGGCGAGTACCGCCCCGACCTGCTGGAACGGGCGCTCGGCCGGACGGTACGGGTGCCGACCGTGCTGGGTGCCGCCGAGGCGGCCGGCGCGCTGCCCGGCGGTGCGCTGCTCGGAAC
>NZ_SISL01000671.1:0-2356 GCF_004307965.1 Verrucosispora sp. SN26_14.1
TCAGAGACAGCCGCGTAGCGCGCCGCCCGGCGCGCCTCGGCCCGGGCGAGCAGGCGTGTGGTCAGCTCGGGCAGGGTGTCGTCGGGCATGTGGTCGGCGTTGACCAGCAGGCCGCCGGGGCGCAGCACCTCGCGGACCTCGGCGTAGAGCCCGGTCAGCCGGTCGGCGGGCAGCCAGTGCAGCGCGGTGGCGGTGAGCACCGCGTCGTAGTCACGGTGCGGCAGGGCGTCCACCCAGTCCGACCGGTTGAGGTCGGCGGTGACGATGGTGGCCCGGTCGCCGAGCGAGGCGGTGGCGAGGGCGAGCAGGGCCGGATCGAGGTCGACCAGGGTCACCTCGGCGTCGGGGAAGCGGCGCAGCGCGCGCAGCGAGATGGTGCCGGTGCCGCCGGCCAGGTCCAGCAGTCGTGGCGCAGCGGTGGTGTCGCGGACCGCGTCGACCGCGTCGAGCATGGTGGTGAAGCGGTGCTCCCGGTCCGGCAGGTACGCCTCCTGTTGCCGGTCCCAGCTCTCCTGCCACGCGGCGGCATCGGTCATGTAAGGACTCATGGCGAGCAGGCTAGTTACATCGGCGGGTCGGTGTCCAGTCTTGTTGCCAATAATGTGCAACTGCGAGACAATGGCGGGGCGATGATC
This sequence comes from Verrucosispora sp. SN26_14.1, assembly GCF_004307965.1. Classification (NCBI taxonomy): domain Bacteria; kingdom Bacillati; phylum Actinomycetota; class Actinomycetes; order Micromonosporales; family Micromonosporaceae; genus Micromonospora; species Verrucosispora sp. SN26_14.1. The sequence continues at coordinate 636 of NZ_SISL01000671.1, forward strand.
AGTGCCGGGCCGGATCGGGGACACCGATCCGGCCCGGTCGTCGTCACGGGACCCGCCGCGCCGGACGCTCCGGGCGGCGGTGGCATGATGGCGGTCCCCGGGGCGCAGGGCCCCGCCGACCACGCCGGGAGCCAGGTGGACCCGCGCACCGCCGCGCACGAGATGTTCGAGGCCGACGTCGCGTCGAACCGGCTCGGCATCGAGTTGGTCAGCGCCGCGGGCGGCGCCGCGGTGGCCCGGATGCGGGTCACCGACAGCATGGTCAACGGCCACCGCATCGCCCACGGCGGCTTCGTCTTCCTGCTCGCCGACACCGCCTTCGCGCTGGCCTGCAACAGTCACGGCCCGGCCACCGTCGCGGCCGGCGGCGAGATCACCTTCGTCCGCCCGGCCCGCGAGGGGGACGTGCTGTCCGCCCGGGCCACGGAACGGACCCGGTACGGCCGCAGCGGAATCTACGACGTCACGGTGAGCCGCGCGGACGGACAGGTAATCGCCGAGTTCCGGGGTCACAGCCGGGTCCTCCGGCCGGACGCCGGTGCCGGGGACGGCGTAACGGCTCCGGCGCGGCCGGACGGCGCACCGGAGTCGGCGTCACCGGACGGCGGACGGGCCGGGGTCGACCGAGACTGACCGCGCCACCCGCGCGCGGCGGTCCGACGGTGTCGGTGCCGTCCGGCACGATGAGCGGATGGCACATGTCGCACTCTTCCACTCCGTGTACGGGCTGCGGCCCGCGGTGCGGGACGCGGCCGACCGGCTGCGCGCCGCCGGACACCAGGTGCACGCGCCCGACCTGTACGAGGTGCCTGCCGTGGACACCGTCGAGGAGGGGTTCGCCCTGCTGAGCCGGATCGGGCAGGAGACGGTGCTGGACCGCGCCCGGGCCTCGCTCGACGGACTGCCGCCCGACACCGTGCTCGCCGGGTTCTCGATGGGCGCCGGGGTGGCCGGCGCGATGCTGGCCGAACGCCCCGACAGCGGCGGCCTGCTGCTGTGGCACGGCACCGGTGGCGCCCCCGCCGACGTCCGAGCCGGGCTGGCCGTCGAGTTGCACCTGGCCGATCCGGACCCCTACGACCCGCCGGGCGAGGTCGACCAGTGGCGGCAGGAGATGACCGGCGTCGGCGCCGACGTCACCGTCTACGGCTACCCGGGGGCGGGCCACCTGTTCACCGATCCGGCCGTGTCCGACCACGACCCGGCCGCCGCCGCGCTCGCCTGGGAGCGCGCGTTGGCCTTCCTGGCCGATCGCTGACCCCGACCACGCCGATCCCGACCACGCCGATCCCGACCACGCTGACCCCGACCACGCTGACCCCGACCACGCCGATCCCGGCGCCGCCGTGCCTGCCCCCGGTCGCGCCGCCGATGCCGGTCGTGCTGCCGATACTGGTCGCGCCGTCCCTGCTGGCCATGCCGTCCCTGCCGATGGTGTCTTGCCTGCCGACCGCCCCGGCCGTACCGCCGATGCCGGCCGTGTCGAGCCTTCCGCCGGTGCCGGCTCGGGGCCGGCGTCGGAGGTCGGGACACCGGCCCGGCGGGTGAAGGTGGCCAGCGTCGCCCGGGGGAGCCGGGCGACGGCGACCTCCCGCAGCGCCGGATCGACGAAGGCGTGCCCGCCGGTGGGCAGCCGGACGAGCAGGCCCGCCCCGGTCAGGGCACGCAGGGCCGCCTCCACCTGCGCCGCCGCCCAGCCGAGTGCCCGGGCCAGATTGGCG
>NZ_SISL01000672.1:0-2336 GCF_004307965.1 Verrucosispora sp. SN26_14.1
CGGGGCCCGCCTGCCCGGCCCGGGGGCGCTGTCGGCGTACTGGCGGCGGGTGCTGGGGCCGGTGTTGACCGAGGCGGCCGGCACCGCTCCGGTGCTCGACCTGAGGTCCGGCGCGTACGCCGCCACCTGGGCGCCGCGCGGTGCGTCGGCGGAGCGCGTCGTGACGGTGCGGGTGCTGCACGAACGTGAGGTGGACGGGCAGCCGGTGCGGTCGGTGGTCAGTCATTTCAACAAGGCCACCAAGGGCCGTCTGGTGCGGGACCTGCTCCTCGCCGATGCTCGTCCCCGCACCACGGACGCGCTGGTCGCAGCGGTACGGGACCTCAAGTACACGGTGTGCGAGCAGCCCGGCGCACCGGGCCGTCCACGTCAGATCGACGTTGTGGTTTCCGAACTGTAACCAGGCGCAAGATTTCCTCAAGGCTGAGCCGGATCGGTACCACCCACGGGTGTCACAGGTCACCGTAAGGAGGACCCGACACCACAAGGAGGCACTCCGGTGGTTGCCGCACCCATTCTGCTCGACCGGCATCGCCAGGCGACGACGCTCCCGCCGTTGGACTGGACCACGCTGGCCGACGCGTTCGAGACAGCCTGCCTGCTGCGCTGTATGCCGCCTCCGGCGGCTCCCGGTCACCGGTACGTGGGCCAGCAGCCCGCCATCCCGGCGACGATCGAGTTCAACCGGGAGGAGGCGGCGCGGCGTACCCGACAACTCCTCGACCGCCTGCACATCCCGGTCCGGCACGAGACGGCGGTGGGCGGGCTGCGCCGCCGCTACGAACTGCACCAGATCCACATCGCCCGCGAGCACCGTGCGGCGTACGCGGCGATGGTGGAGAACGGCTGGCGGCGCGGCCGCCGGGAGCTGCTCGGGGGCCCGGTGCCCGGTGCCTCGACGGCCCGGCGGTTGTGGCGTACCCGGTTGGCCGCCGCCGCCTGGCGGTCCGCGCTGCTGGCCGGTGGCCGGCACGTCCGCCGACACATCCTCGGCGTCCGGATCACCGACCGGGAGTTGGCCGCCGTGCTGGTGCGCGGCGCCGCACTGCTGGACGTGCCGGCGCTGCTGCGTCCGGGCACCGGCTGCTTCCTGGTCAGTGTCGCGCACGGCCGGGACCGGGAGCAGATCCTGCGCCACGCCGGAGAGGAGGCGGCGCACCGCCCCGTGGCCTGATCCGTGGCCGACCGGACGGCTGGAACGGCTCGCCGGCCACCGGTCGGACCCACCCGGACGGCCCCGGCAGACCTGCCGGGGCCGTCCGGAGAGCGCTTCCGCCGCCTCTGGGCTTGCGTGACAGGGGTCCGGCGGCGCACAGTGCTGCCCGTGAGCCGTACCCGGTACACCGCCCGAGCCCGGCGACGCGGCGCCCGCGCGACGCTGGCGCTGACCGTGCTGCTGGCCCTGCCCGGCCTCAGCGCCTGCCGGGAATCTCCAGATAAGACAGTTCATATCAGGATCGCCACCGGCAGCCCGACCGCCGTGTACCACGCCTTCGGCGAGTCCCTGGCCGCCATCCTCAACCGGGAGCTACCCGACGTCCGGGCCGAGGTGATGGTCACCGCCGCCTCGGCGGAGAACGTCCGGCTCCTCGGTGCCGGCGAGGCCGAACTCGGTTTCACCCAGGCCGACGTGCTGCCCGCCGATCCCGGCCCGCACCCGCAGGTGGTGGCCGTCGCCCGGGTCTACGACGATCTGCTGCACCTGGTCACCACCGCGAACAGCCCGGTGCAGACCCTCACCGAACTGCGGGGGCGGCGGGTGTCGGTGGGCGCGCCCGGTTCCGGCACCGAGATCACCGTGCAGCGGCTGCTCACCGCCGCCGAACTCGACGGCGATCAGGTACGCCAGGAACGGCTCGGCCTCGACGACTCGGTGGCCGCGCTGCGGGAGGGGCGGATCGACGCGTTCTTCTTCTCCGGCGGGTTGCCGGTGCGGGCCGTGGCCCAGTTCGCCCAGGACACCCCGACCCGCATCGTCGATCTCGGCGAGTGGACCGCTCCGCTGCGGGTGGGCAACCCGGAGGTGTACGTGCCCCGGGACATCCCCCGCTCGGTGTACGGCATCGACGCGGTCACCACCGTGGCCAACCCCAACTATCTGCTGGTCCGCGCCGACCTGCCGGAACCGCTGGTCCGCGAGGTGACCCGGTTGCTGATGGAACGGCGCTCCGAGCTGGCCAGCGCCCACCCGGCGGCCGGACGGATGAGCCCCCGCTCGGCGATCGCCACCTCACCCCTGCCGCTGCACCCCGGCGCCGCCGACTACTACCGCGCCAGCAAGCCCTGACCCTCGCCGGCCACCGAGGCGGGCGGCACCGGCTCGGTGGGCGTCGGGC
>NZ_SISL01000673.1:0-2328 GCF_004307965.1 Verrucosispora sp. SN26_14.1
CGTCGGCGGCCAGCGCGGCGGCCTCGGCGGCGCCGTCGGTCACCAGGTCGATGCCGAAGGCGGTGGCGGTCTGCCGGTCGTCGCCGTCGACCCGCAGCCGCCCCTGGTCGTCGACGGTGACGTACCGGTCGGTGGCCAGGTGCCGCAGCAGCACGGTGCCGGCGGGCAGCGGGTCGAACTGGAACGTCTCGCGTACCACCCAGCCGCCCGGGCCGGGCCGGTCGTTGCGCAGAGCGCCGTCGTCGTCGACCCCGACGTGCCGGCCGTTGCCGACGGCCCGCAGCGCCACCGTGTCGCGGCCCCAGTCGAACACGTCGAACCGGGCGGCGTCGGCGCCGAGGGTCAACGGGCCGCCGTCGGCGGTGTCCGGGCAGCCCACGTACCGGTCGCCGACCCGCAGCGCCACCCGGTCGGTGCCCCGGTGCGTGGTGACCTGCGGCAGCCGCCCGGCCAGACCCTGGTAGGTGGTGACCGCGTACGGCAGGGTGCCGCTGTACCAGTCCTCGTGGACGGTGTCGGCCAGCGGACCGAGCACGGCGACCCGCGTACCGGCGGGCAGGGGCAGCAGACCCGTGTTGTGCAGCAGCACCACGGAGTCGCGGGCGGCCTGTCGGGCCAGGTCGCGGTGCGCCGGGCAGTCGACGACGTCGGCGGGTGTCGCGGCGTACGGGTCGTCGTGCGGGGGATCCAGGTCACCCAGGCGCAGCCGTACGGACAGGATGCGCCGTACCGCCCGGTCCACGTCGGAGGCGGTGATCAGGCCCCGGTCGAGTGCCTCGGTCAGCCGCCGCCGGGTGGGGGCGCTGTCGGTGTGGTTCTCGGTGAAGCTGTCGATGCCGGCGCGCAGCGCGGCGGCGAACCCGTGCACGTGGTCGGGTGTCTGGCCCTGTAGGTCGGTGAGGTTGCCGATCGCGCCGGCGTCGCCGACCACCAGCAGTTCGTCCGGTGACCAGCTGCGCAACTCGTCGTCGATCAGCGGGCTCAGGTGCGCGGGCACGCCGTCGACCAGGTTGTACGACGCCATCGCGCCGAGGGCGGCACCGGCGGCGATCGGGGCGCGGAAGGCGGGCAGCTCGTACTCGTGCAGCACCCGGGGCGGCAGGTCGCTGGAGGTGGTGGCCCGGTCGGTCTCGTTGTTGTAGGCGAGGAAGTGCTTGACCGTGGGGGCGGTCCGCAGCCGGTCGGGATGGTCGCCGCACAGCCCCCGCGCGTACGCGGTGGCGAGCCGCCCGGTCAGCCACGGGTCCTCCGACCAGCCTTCCTCGTTGCGGCCCCAGCGGGGGTCGCGCAGCGGGTTGACCACGGGGGCCCACACGTTGAGGCCGACGCGGTCGGGGTCGGCGTGGTTCTTGGCGCGTACCTCGGTGCCGGTGGCCGCGCCGACGGCCCGGATCAGGTCGGGGTTCCAACTGCTGGCCAGGCCGATGACCTGGGGGAACACGGTGGCCTGGCCGAGCCAGGCGACGCCGTGCAGCGCTTCGGTGCCGGTCTTGAAGGGGCGCAGGCCGAGCCGGGGGACCGGGGCCTGCCACTGGTGCAGCAGGCCGATCTTCTCGGGCATGGTGAGCCGGGCCAGCAGGTCATCGATCCGGTCCCGGGGTGCGGGCAGGGTGCGGTCGGTCATGGTGGATCGCCTTCCAGTGCCCGGCGCGCCGGAGGTCGAAGCGCTTCGACGGCGGATGGCCGAGCGGCATCGCAGGTGACGGTGGGGGTGACGGTCGCCGTCCCGGACGCAGGTGAAGCGCTTCGACGAACCGCGGAAAGCAAGCCGCCCCGGGTGCCCGAGCGGAGCGGCTCGCTTCGAGGTTGGCACCATCGACCGGTCCGGTCAAGACTCGGGACGCGGCGCCCAGGTCAGCGGGTCGGCAGGCGTCCCGCCTCGATGACGGCCAGGGCCGCGGTGGCGCCGCCGAGCGCCGCGGCGGTGTCCAGGGTGGAGGCGTCGAGTCGGACGCCCCCGGCGCCGGGGGCGTGGGCCCGCGCGGCGAGTTCGGAGCGGGCCGCCGGCAGCAGCCAGGGCGCCAGCGTCGCGAAGTGGTCGCCGAGGACCACCGCCTCCGGGTTGAGCAGGTCGGCCAGGACGGCCACGCCACGACCGAGGTGCCGGCCGGTCTCGGCCAGGCCGCTGCACACGGTCGGGTCGTCCTGGCGGGCCAGCGCCACGATCCGGGTCAGCTCGGGCAGGTAGTCGGTGACCGGGCCGTCGGCCTCCGCGTCGGGCAGCAGCCGGCGTACCACGGCGGGCAGGCCGACCAGCGCGGTCAGGCAGCCCCGGCCGCCGCAGTCGCCGGGCGGCCCCGGTCTCTTAAACACATCTCCGCGCCCACG
>NZ_SISL01000674.1:0-2323 GCF_004307965.1 Verrucosispora sp. SN26_14.1
GCCCGCAGCGCCTCGTCCCGCTCGGCCTGCGCCGCGGCGACCTCACCGGCGGTCTCGGCGCGGACCTGCGCCACCTGACGCTGCACCCCGGACGGGGACAGCTCGGCGTGCAGGGACTCGGTCAGCGTCTCGACGATCTGGTCGAGTCGGTCCACCGCCTCCCACGTGCGGGCCACCTGGCCGGGCAGACCAGGGGCGTTGCGGTGGCGCATCCGGTTGTTGCGGGAGGCCCGCTGGCAGGCGCCGTCGTTGTCGCGGCAGTACCGGAACGGACGGCCCGCGCCGACGCGCTGCGGCACGTCACGGCCGCAGTGGGCGCAGGGGCGGGTGTCGGCGGTGGGGGCGGGCTGGACGTCCATCGAACGGGCAGTCTAGTGAGCCGCCCGGGGCCGCCCCGCCGGCCCGTCACCGCACCGGCGCCGGACCGCCGTACGACGCCGTGTCGATCACCGGAGGGGCCGTGCTGTCCCGCACCGTCAGGCGGGGGGCCAGCAGCGTCGTCTCCGGCACCGGTTCCTCGGCCAGCTTGCGCATCAGCAACGCCACCGCCTGCCGGCCGATCTCCTCGGCGGGCACCGGCACCGACGTGAGCCGGGGACCGGCGTGCTCGGCGAACTGGTCCGGGCAGACCGCCACCATCGACACGTCGTGCGGCACCCGCCGCCCCAATCCGGCCAGCGCCGCCTGCACCGCAGAGACGGCCGCCTCGTTCTGCACCACCAGGCCGGACAGGTCGGGGTGCCGGGCGAACAGCTCCACCACCCGGCGGCGGACGTCGGTCGCGTTCTCCTCGCACGGCATCGTCACCGCCTCGACGCCGTGCCGGGCCGCCGCCTCCACCACCCCGGCGCGGGTCCGGTGCGCGAACCCGGTGCCCCGGTCGTAGACGGCGGCCGGCGCGCCCAGCAGCGCCACCCGCCGGTGCCCGAGACCGGCCAGGTGCTCCACGCACACCTGACCGGCCCGGTGGAAGTCCAGGTCCACGCAGGTCAGGCCGACGGTGTCGGCGGGTACACCGATCAGGACACTGGGTCGGCCCAGGCCCCGCAGCAGCGGCACCCGCGCGTCGTGCAGCTCCACGTCCATCACCAGCACCCCGTCGACCAGCGCCCCGGCGGCGACCCGACGCAGCCCCTCCGGGCCCTCGTCGGAGGTCACCAGCAGCACGTCGTGGTCGTGGCGGCGGGCCGAGGTCACCACCGCCGTGGCGAACTGCATCACCACCGGCACCTGGATGCCCGAGCGCAGCGGCAGCACCAGGGCGATCACGTTGGAGCGACGGCTGGCCAACGCCCGTGCCCCGGCGTTCGGGTGGTAGCCGAGCACCCGGATGCTGGCCAGGACCCGGTTGCGGGTCAGCTCCGAGATGGCCCGTTTGCCGCTGAGCACGTACGACACGGTGCTCACCGCGACACCCGCGTGCCGGGCCACGTCGGCGATGGTGGGTTGGCCCGACGCGCGCCGGCTCACCGGGCCCCGCTCGCGCTGTGCAGCCGCGTCGACCGGGGCGCCGCGTCGCCGCGTACCGCCAGCGCGCCGACCAGCCGCACGTCGGTGGCGGAGCGTCCGACCAGCACGCTGTGCGTGGCGTCCTCCACCACGAGCGCGCCCCGGTCGGCGTCCCACCAGCCCAGCTCGGCGGTGTGCAGCCGCAGCGTGACGGTGCGGTGTTCCCCGGGGGCCAGGGTGATCCGGTCGAAGTCGCGCAGTTGCCGCAGCGGCTGCTTGACCCGGGAGCGGCGTTGCCGGGTGTAGAGCTGCACCACCTCCACGCCGGGCCGGGAGCCGCTGTTGGTGACGTCCACGCTCACCTCGACCGTCTCACCGACCGTCGCGGTGTCGACGCTCAACCGCAGGTCGGCGTAGTCGAAGTGGGCGTAGGACAGGCCGTGCCCGAACGGGTACAGCGGGTCGCCCCGGAAGTACAGGTAGGTGGAGTCGGCGCCGATCACGTCGTAGTCGAGCAGGTCGGGCAGGTCGGCGGTGTCGGCGTACCAGGTCTGGGTGAGCCGGCCGGCCGGGTCGGCGTCGCCGAGCAGCACGTCGGCCAGGGCCCGGCCGTGTTCCTGCCCGCCGTGGGCGGACCAGAGCACCGCCGGCAGGTGCTGCTGCGCCCACCCGATGGCGTACGGGTAACTGCTGGTCAGCACCAGCACCGTGCGCGGGTTGGCGGCGTGTACGGCACGCAGCATGGCCTCCTGCCGGGCGGGCAGGGCCAGGTCCACCCGGTCCTCGGTCTCGCGGCCGTTGACCATCGGGTGGTTGCCCACCGTCACCACCGCGACGTCGGCGTCGGCGGCCAGCGCGGCGGCCTCGGCGGCTG
>NZ_SISL01000675.1:0-2313 GCF_004307965.1 Verrucosispora sp. SN26_14.1
GCCGGGGCCGGGCCGAGGCGGACCGGGCGGTGGCCGACGTCGGGCTGGCGCCGGCGGCGGGACAGATCGTCGGCACCCTCTCCGGCGGGCAACGCAGCCGTGCGTCGCTGGCCTGCGCGCTGGTCGGCGAGCCGGAGCTGATCGTGCTCGACGAACCCACCGTCGGGCAGGACCCGGTCCTGCGGGCCGAGCTCTGGGCGAGGTTCCACGCACTCGCGGCGGCCGGCACCACCCTGCTGGTCTCCAGTCACGTGATGGACGAGGCGGCCCGATGCGACCGGCTGCTGCTGATCCGCGCGGGACGGCTGATCGCCGACGACACCCCGGCCGCGATCCGGGCCGCCGCCGGGGTCGACGACCTCGACGAGGCGTTCCTGCGGCTGATCCGGGCCGGCGAGGCCGGCACCGGCACCACGACCGCCGAGGAGGCGTGATGAACCCGCGCATCCTGGCCGCCACGGTCGGCCGCATCCTGCGGCAACTGCGCCACGACCGACGGACGGTGGCGCTGCTGGTGCTCGTGCCCACCGCGCTTCTCACCCTGGTCTATTACATGTACGCCGACCAGCCCACGCCGCCCGGCCAGCCGTCCACGTTCGACCGGATCGCGCTGGTGATGCTCGGCTTCTTCCCGTTCATCATCATGTTCCTGGTGACCAGCATCGCCATGCTGCGCGAACGGACCAGTGGCACGCTGGAACGGCTGCTCACCACCCCGCTGGCCCGCACCGATTTGCTCTTCGGGTACGGCATCGCGTTCGGGCTGGCTGGCGCGGTGCAGGCCACCATCGCCTCGGCCGTGGCGTACGGGGTCTTCGGCCTCGAGACCGCCGGCAGCAGTGCGCTGGTGATCCTGATCGCGGCGCTGAACGCCGTGCTCGCCGTCGCGCTCGGGCTGCTGTGCAGCGCCTTCGCCCGCACCGAGTTCCAGGCCGTACAGTTCATGCCGGTCGTGGTCGCCCCTCAACTGCTGCTCTGCGGGCTCTTCGTGCCTCGCGACGAGATGGCCGGCTGGTTGCAGGCGATCAGCGACGTGCTCCCCCTGTCGTACGCCGTCGAGGCCCTTCAGGAGGTCGGCGCGAACGCCGAGCCGACCGCGACGATGTGGCGGGACGTGGCGGTGGTCGCCGGTGCGGCGGTGTTGGCGCTGGTGCTCGCCTCGGCCACGCTGCGACGGCGCAGCGGCTGACGGACCACCGAGCGGGAAGAGAGGGCGATGGCACGGCGCAGCGGACGGCGACCCGGCAACCCGGCGACCCGGGACGCCATCCTGGCGGCGGCCCGCACCGCCTTCGCGGAACGGGGTTTCGACGCCGCCACCATCCGGGCCGTCGCCGCCGCCGCCGAGGTCGATCCGGCGCTGGTGCACCACTACTTCGGCAGCAAGGAGCAACTGTTCCTGGCCGCCGTGCAGGCGCCGGTCGACCCTCGGGAACTGTTGCCGGCGGTGCTCGACGGCGACCGCGACGGGATCGGGGAACGACTGGTCCGGACGTTCGTCGCGATGTGGGACTCCCCGGCCGGCGCCGCCGGGGTGGCCCTGCTGCGCTCCGCGGTCGGCAACGAGTGGACCGCCCGGCTGGTCCGGGAGTTCCTGACCACCCAGGTGCTGCGCCGGATCCTCGACCACCTCGACGTCGACCCGGCCCACCGGCCGTTGCGCGGCGGGCTGGTGGCGAGCCAGTTGATCGGGCTCGCGCTCATGCGGCACGTGGTCCGGCTGGAGCCGGTCGCCTCCGCCGAGCCGGAGACCCTGGTCGCCACCGTCGGGCCGACCGTGCAGCGTTACCTCACCGGCGAACTCGTCGGCTGAGCCCGGCTCAGCCGCCGGCCGCCGGGTGCAGCATCTCGTCGAACAGCCGGGGCAGTTCGTCGTGCCCGGCCACCGGGCGCGTGAAGGCGAGCCGGGTCCGGTGCCGGGCGCCGGTGTGCCCGAACGAGACCAGCATGCCGTACCTGTCGATCCGCTCCACCCGGGGCGCCCCGTCGACACCGGCCAGCCCCAGCCGGCGGCACAGGTAGGCGGTCAGCCGGTCGGCGTACCGGTCGGCGAGGTCGGCCAGCAGCACCGCCTCGACCGGGTGCAGCGGGTCCGGCTCCGCCTCCGCGTACGCCATCGGGTCGATCCGGCGACGCGTGCCGGCGCGGTCCCACTGGGCCTGCTCCACCTCGAACCGGCACAACCGGAACCGGGTGCCGACGTCGAGCAGGTCCCCGGTGGCGTCCACCTCGGCGAAGTCCAGCGCGGCGGCACGTTCCTCGGCGCCGGCCAACTGGCGCCCCCCGCCGGAGCCCCGCGCGCGGCCCAGCGAC
>NZ_SISL01000676.1:0-2304 GCF_004307965.1 Verrucosispora sp. SN26_14.1
CTCCCGGGCGGCCTCCGCCTCCCGCTCGCGGGCCGCCTGCTCCTCACGGTCCCGGGCCGCCTGCTCCTCACGGTCCCGGGCCGCCTGCTCCTCGCGCTCGCGGCGGGTGGCGGAGTAGGCCCGAGCGTGCTCGGCGATGGTGCGCGACTCCGCCTCGGCGCGGGACAGCCACGACTCCCAGCGGTTCTGCATCGGGCGGATCAGCCCGCCGCCCACACCGACGACGAGGATGCCGCCGACGGTGGCGAGCACCGCGATCAGCACCGGGGTGGTGACGGCGGTGGCCACACCGATCTGGTTCAACGCCGCGATGACGCCGAGACCGAGAATGAACGCCGAGGCGATGGTGGCCAGCAGCCGGCCGTAGGACAGCCCGCCGAGCGCGCCCGAGATCAGGTCCTTGACGGCGCTGGCGATGGCGGCGGCTACCACCACGATGACGATGGCGACGAAGGCCCTCGGCAGCCAGGCGATGACACCGGCGATCAGGTCAGAGATCGGGTTCGGTCCCCAGATACCGAACGCCAGATAGAGGGTGAGCAGCAGGATCCCGTAGTACGCGAGCTTCGCCACGACGTCACTGGCGTCGTACCGGGAGCGGGCCAACGCCCGACGGATACCGCCGCGTTCGACCGCCCGGTCGAAACCGACGCGTTCCAGCAGCCGGCCGACGAGTTTCAGCACCGCCTTGGCGATCAGCCAGCCGGCCACCAGGATCGCCACGAAGGCGACGGCCTTGGGTAGGAAGAGGAGTATGCCACGGAGGGTGTCCCCTACCGCGTCGCCGAAGTTGTCTCGCATCCGTTGGTCCTTTGCAGGGGCGGTCGGTTCGTCCGGCCCGACCTACCCCCGGGCGCTGCGCGAGAAACGTCGCGGGTGTCCGGCCGTCAGCCCGGACAGGAGTACGCGACCTCGGTGGCCGCCTGCGCCGACGACGGCGAGACGACGTTCACCGTGGCCGTCTCGGTGGTGCTGCCGACCCCGCTGAACGTCCACCGGAGGGTCAGCTCCACGGTCCGCTGCCCCGGACCGACCCGCTCGGTCAGCAGGGCACCCGGTGCGCTCCCGGACCGCAGCCACTGGTACTCGACGGTGCCGGGGCGGCCGTTGGTGCGTACCGTGGCGACGACGTCGACGGTGACGTCGCACCGCTGTCCCGCCGGGTGGGGCACCGCGACGCTCACCCCGCTGATCTCCATCGGGTTCAGCCGCTGCCAGATCCAGAAGCCGACCGCGGCCAGCAGCACGAGGGTGAGCAGAGTGGACAGCACCGATACCGACCGACGCCAGAGCGACCTGCGGCGCGGTGCCGGTGTCGGCCACGCGGGCGCCGACGGCGGGGCGGCCGGCACTCCGGGCCCGAAGCGCAGTTCACCGCCGGGTCCGGTGGTCGGTGCCGCGAGCGCACCGCTCGTACGCACCGTGGCGGCCCCTACCGGGTACGCGGTGGTCGTGCCGGACGGCGGATGGGTCGCCCCCTGAGTGGCGTCGAGGTCCGGGGTGGGCCATGACGCGGTGCCGTCCCGCGACACCGGCCGCCCGGCAACGCCCGACGGGGTCGCCGTCTCGGTGCGACCGAGGTAGACCGTCGGTTCCGCAGCCGCCGGTCGGGCCGACGCGTCGGTGCGACCGAGATAGACGGTCGGCTCCGCCGTGCCCGGCCGGGTCGGCGGTGCCGTGCCACCGGGACGGGTGGTCGGATGGGCGCCGTCCACCCGGACCGTCGGTTCGTCGGTCGAGGTGGGCGGGGGCGGCCACGCGTGGGTCGGGTCGTCGGGCTGGGTCACGGCAGGTCTCCCGGAGGTCGTGAGGCGCGCGCCCGGTCAGCCCGGGGTGCAGAAGGAGTAGAGGGTGACGTACGTCGTGTCACCGCTGGTGGTGTTGCCGGCGGCGTCCGTCGCGACCACCGTCACCGGGATCCGGACGGTGGTCGCGGGACGGGGCAGATTCGCGAGGACGCCCTGGAAGCCGTTGCCGCCGGCCGGGTCCATGCGCCGCTCGTACGACTGCTTCCCGATCGTGTAGCGGGCGCGGACCCGCAGGTCGTCGGCGTCCGTGCGGTCGTCCTGCACCAACGCGGTGACGGTGCTGGCGGTGGGCCCGTACGGGCAGCCGGCGGGATCGAGCGCGGTCGGGCTCGCGGCGACCCGACCGACGGTGGGTGCGGTGACGTCCGGCGGCGGGGCGCTGGTGCTCGTCGACGGCGACGGGTCTGCCGTGGACGGTGCGGGATCGGTGGGTGTCGGCGAGCCGGTCGGCGCGGTGGTGGTGGCGGTCGGGTCGGGGGGCGTCACGGACGTCGGG
>NZ_SISL01000677.1:0-2304 GCF_004307965.1 Verrucosispora sp. SN26_14.1
GCGGCGACGGTCAGCGGCGCGTCGACCGGGCCGGCGCGCAGCACCCCGGCGAAGACGGTCACGTGCTCGGTCACCCCGGGTTGGTGCGCGGGGGAGAGCTGGCCGGGGCCGGGCGCCACCCGCATCCGGTACAGCTCGTACGTCGCGTCCGAGTCGTCGAAGACCTCCAGCAGCGTCGCGCTGACCGCCGCGCCGCGTACGGTCGGCCCGGCCGACGGCCCGGAGAGCACGGCGGTCAGCGGTACGCCGAGCTGCGCGGTGATCGCGTACAACGTCTCCAGGGTGGGGTTGCGGACGCCGTTCTCCAGTCCGGAGAGCGTCGCCTTGCCCACTCCCGCCAGCCGGGACAGCGCGGAGAGCGAGATGCCGCGCGCCTCGCGGAGGGCGCGGACCCGCTGGCCGATCGCGGCGGTGTCCGAATCTGGTGGTGGCTGCGACACCCCGATATGGTGCTACACGCCGCTGTTCCGTAAACGGAACGGTCGGGAAGGGGTGGGGTCATGGCGGGACGGACACAGCCGATCCTCGCGGGGGTGGTGACCGCGCTGGTCGGGTTCGCCAGCTCGTTCACGGTGGTGCTTGCCGGGCTGCGCGCGGCCGGCGCGAGCGAGGCACAGGCCGCCTCCGGGCTGCTCGTCCTCTGCGTCGCCTCCGGGCTCTGCGCGGTCTGGCTCGGCCTGCGCCACCGGATGCCGCTGAGCATCGCCTGGTCCACGCCGGGCGCGGCGCTGCTCATCGCGACCGGCCCGGTTCCCGGCGGGTGGCCGGTCGCCGTCGGCGCGTTCCTCGTCTCGGGCCTGCTCATCGTCGCCGCCGGCCTGTTCCCGGCCCTCGGCCGCGCCGTCGCCGCGATCCCCAAACCCATCGCCGGGGCGATGCTCGCCGGGGTGTTGCTGCCGCTCTGCACCGCACCGGTACGCGCCCTCGTCGACGTGCCGCACCTCGCCGCGCCGGTGCTGGTCTCCTGGTTGGTGCTGCACCGCTTCGCCCGGCGTTGGGCGGTCCCCGGGGCACTGGTGGTCGCCGCCGTCGCGATCGCGCTGACCACGTCGGGCGGTGGCACCGGTGGACTGCGGCCGGTGTTCACGCTGACCATGCCGGCGTGGAGCCTGTCGGCGCTGATCGGTGTGGCACTGCCGCTGTTCCTGGTGACCATGGCCGCGCAGAACGTGCCCGGCACCGCCGTCCTGGTCGGCTACGGTTACCGGCCCCCGCTCGGCTCGGCGCTGCGGACCACGGGACTGGCCAGCATGGCCGTGGCGCCCGCCGGTGGTCACGCGGTCAACCTGGCGGCGATCACCGCCGCGCTGGCTGCCGGACCGGACGCGCACCCCGACCCGGACCGCCGCTGGATCGCCTCGGTGACCGCCGGCATCGGGCTGGCGATGCTCGGATTGGGTGCCGGTGCGGTCACCACGCTCGTCGGTTGGGCGCCACCCGTACTGATCGAGGCGGTCGCCGGACTGGCTCTGCTCGGCGCGCTGGCCACCGCCCTGACCGCGGCGCTGGCCGATCCCACGGCCCGGGAGGCCGCCGTGGTGACCCTGGTGGTCACCGCCTCCGGGGTGTCGCTGATCGGCATCGGCGGCGCCTTCTGGGGCCTGGTGGCCGGCTGCCTGATGTTCCTGATCTTCCGTCCCCGCCGCCCCACGCCGACGCCGTCGACCCCGGTCACCGAACCCGACCGGCCTGCTGCCGCGCCCGCCCCGACCGCCGGGTCCGTCCCGACTCAGACGTCGTGAGCGGGCGGAGGCGGGGTCAGTCCTCCGGGGGGAGGTCGGCGGCGAGGACGTCGAGCCGGACCTCTCCGTCGACGACGGTGTTGATCTGGTCGGCCAGTACGTAGACGGCACCGGTGGGGACCAGTTCGGTGGAGACCTTCAGGTAACCGGTGCGCAGCAGGCGGGCGGCCAGGTCCGCAGGAACGTCGGGTTCCTCCGTGGCGGCGGATTCGATCAACTCGTCCAGGCTGCTGCCAGGGTCGGCGGTGGGCGCCTGCACGGTCACGGCGTTCGGGTCACCGCGCTGGACCAGGTCCACCGTGCCGACGTCGAGGCCGGCGGCGTCCACCACCCGCATGCCGGTGGTGACCCGCGAGACGGTGGTCTGTTGATCGATGCCCTGCTGCTCCATACTCCGCGCGGTTCCCGCCCCCCACTGCTCCTAAACCACCCACCCCGTCCGGTACGCCCCACCCCTCCGCCTCGTCGATCAAGAAGTTCGGGTCGCGTTCGCGGCGGTGGCGAGACGAAAACTTCTTGATCATCCCGGGCTGGGGGTGGAGGTGGGGGGCCAGGGGGATGG
>NZ_SISL01000678.1:0-2245 GCF_004307965.1 Verrucosispora sp. SN26_14.1
GCAGATGGGGATAAGAGACAGTCCCCGCCCGGTGCAGGTGGCGGTGGTGTGGAGCGGCGCCGAGCTGACCCGGTTCCGGGAGGTGGTCGCCGGCTTCCCCGACGTCCGGGTGATCGGCGTGGGCAACGACATCGACGCCTTCCTGACCGCGCGGATGCTCGCCGGCACCAGCCCGGACGTGGCGATCCTGCCGCGACCGGGGCTGATCGTCGAGTACGCCCGTCGGGGCTGGCTCGACCGGGTCGCCCCGGCCAGCAGTTACCTGGCGCCGGCCGGGATGGCCGACCTGCTCACCGTCGACGGGCACCGGTACGGCCTGTGGATCAAGGCGGCGCACAAGTCGCTGTTCTGGCACTTCCCGTCCATGCTCGCGGAGCCGCCCCGCACCTGGGACGCGCTGGTCGAGACGACCCGCCGCCTCGGGGCACGCCACCGGGCGGGCGAGGGCCCGGCGCCGTTGGCGGTCGGTGCCGCCGACGGGTGGGTGCTCACCGACTGGTTCGAGAACGTGCTCGCCGACATCGCCCGTCCCGGAGGGTACGAGGCGCTGGCCCGGGGCGAGGCCGACTGGCAGGGCCCGCCGGTCCGCGACGCCCTCGACCGGCTCGCCGAGCTCTGGAGCGTCGACGGCGCGTTCCCCGGCGGCGGTCAACGTGCCCTGCTCACCCAGTTCGAGGAGTCGGTGATCCAGGTGGCGAACCACCGGTCCGCCGTCATGGTGTTCGAGGCCGACTTCGTCGACGGCGTGGCCGCCCGCTTCCGGCGCGGCACCGAGCCGCTGGTGACCTTCCGGTTTCCCGGTTCACGGGTGGCCGACCAGCCGTTGGTCGTCGGCGGCGACGCGGCGGTCGCCTTCACCGGCTCCGCCGCCGGGGTGGAGCTGGTGCGCTGGCTCAGCGACGCGGCGGCGTTCCGGCCCTGGTTGGAGGCGGGCGGCTACCTCTCCCCCAACCTCGTGGTGCCGGTGAACAACTACCGTGACCCGCTGCGTCGGCGGCTGGCGGCGGAGTTCCGGGCCGTCGAGGCGCTGCGCTACGACCTGTCGGACCGCCTGCCGGGCACCTTCACCGGCACCGACGGGGTGGGGATCTGGCGCATCATGCAGGACTTCTTCATGGACGTGACCGACGGGGTGGCCGCCCGGGAGGCGGTCCGGCGGGCCACCGGGCAGCTCGCCGAGGCGGCCCGGGCGGCGGGGAGCGGACGATGAGGCGCGACCCCGTGCTCGGGCAACTCGCCCTGCTCGACGACGTGGGGCCGCCCCGGCGCGGGCGCGCGTACCCGGCGACCGGCGCCACCTGGGCGTTGCTCGCCCCGGCCGCGCTCCTGCTCGGTGGGTTGCTGGCCTGGCCGGTGCTGCGGACGGTGCAGGCCAGCGTCACCACCGACGGGCGGTGGGTGGGCGCCGAGCACTACCGGGCCGCCCTGACCTCGCCCGGCGCCGGTGCCGCGGTGGGCCGGACCGTGCTCTGGGCGCTGCTGGTGCCGACCGTGGTCACCGTCCTGGGGTATCTGCTCGCCGCCGCCTCGCGCCGGTCCCAGGAGGGCTGGCTGGTCCGGTTCATCCTGGTGGTGCCGACCGCGTTGCCGCTGGTGGTCACCGGGGTCACGTTCCGGCTGCTCTACGACCCGGACCCGCAGCGGGGCCCGGTGACCCTGCTGCTGGCCTGGTTGACCGGCACACCCGAGCGGGTGCCGCACCTGCTCGGGCCACGGCTGGTGACGGTGGCGGTGATGTCGGCGTTCGTGTGGGCCTGGGTCGGGCTGGCCGTGCTGGTGTTCCGGGCCGCACTCGACACCGTGCCCGCCGATCTGGTCGACGCGGTACGCGCCTTCGGCGGCTCCCGTCGCGACGTGTTCTGGGACGCCCAGTGGCGACCGTTGATGCTGCGTACGGTGGCGGTGGTCTTCGCCCTGGTCGCGGTCGGCACCAGCCGCACCTTCGACCTGATCCTGGTGATGACGCCCGGCTCGGTACGCGACGAGGCGTCGGTGCTGGCGCTGCGGATCTGGCAGACGTCCGGGGCGACGACCACCGGGCAGGGCGCGGCCCTGGGCGTGATCTGGCTGGTCGCGGTGACCGCCGGCATGCTCGTGGTGTCGATGTTCATCCGGCAGGCGTGGCCGCCGCCACCGCCACGGGCCGTGCCCGCTTCCGCGCCACCGCCGCGACGACTGGTCCGGCTGCTCGCCGCAGCGGCCGCCGTGGCGTGGCTGCTGCCGCTCGGGGTGCTCGCGGCCACCT
>NZ_SISL01000679.1:0-2245 GCF_004307965.1 Verrucosispora sp. SN26_14.1
AGCCCGACCGGCTCCGGGCGGTCAGGCTTGATCCCTGCGCCGGTCGGGCTGCCCGGAACCCCTGACTCGGTTGGCGTTCGCGTTGCTCCGCCGGGTGGGGGTGCGGCTCAGGTGGTTGGCGCTTGTGTTGCTCGGCCGGGTGGTCGGGGTTCGTTGGTGGGGGTGTGGTGTGGGGAGTGACGGGGGGCGGGTGGTTGCGGGGAAGGCGGTGCCTCGTGGGGCCTTTCCGCACGTGAAGGTGGCCGGGGGGTTCGTGTTCGTGTCCGGGACGTCGTCCCGGCTGCCGGACAACAGCTTCGCCGGCGTGTCGGTGGACGAGTTCGGCACCACCGACCTGGACATCCGGGTGCAGACGCGCGCGGTCATCGAGAACATCGGTGACCTGCTGAGATCCGTCGGCGCCGAGTTGACCGACCTGGTGCAGGTGACGTCGTACCTGGTCAACATGAATGATTTCGGTGGGTACAACCAGGTGTGGGCGGAGTTCTTCGACGCCACCGGGCCGACCCGGACGACCGTGGCCGTGCACCAGTTGCCGCATCCCCACCTGCTGATCGAGATGCAAGCCGTGGCCCTGCTTCCCGGAGGAGGTAGTCGTGAGTGAGATCGCCGAGCCGTTCAGCTTTCCCGGCTGGATCGCCGACAACCAGCACCTGCTCAAGCCGCCGGTCGGTAACAAGGAGATGTTCCCCGGCTCCGACGACTTCATCGTCATGGTGGTGGGTGGGCCCAACCAGCGCACCGACTTCCACGTCGACCCGTACGAGGAGTTCTTCTACCAGGTCAAGGGCAACATGCACATCAACCTGATGACCCCGGAGGGGCCGCGTACGGTGCACGTGCGCGAGGGTCAGATGTGGATGCTGCCGCGCAACACCCCGCACTCGCCGCAGCGTCCCGAGCCCGGCTCGATCGGCGTGGTGGTCGAGCGGGTACGCGCCGAGGGGACGCTGGAGAAGTTCCAGTGGTACTGCCCCGAGTGCGGGCACAAGGTGCACGAGGTCGAGTTGCAGGTCCGCGACATCGCCGCCGACCTGCCGCCCGTCTTCGGCGCCTTCTACACCGACGAGGCGGCACGGACCTGCGAGCGGTGCGGCACGCTGCACCCGGGTAAGGGCTGACGATGGCGACACCCTCCGTGGTGGACGTGCACACCCACGTCGTACCCAGGGGATGGCCGGACCTCGCCGCGGCCTGCGGCGGGTCCGGGTGGCCCTGGCTGCGGGTCGACTCGGAACGCGCGGCCATGATCATGGTGGGGGAGACCGAGTTCCGGCCGGTCGGCGCCGAGTGCTGGGACGCGCCGACCCGCCTCGCCGACATGGCCGCCGACGGGGTGGACGTGCAGGTGGTCTCGCCCACGCCGGTGTTCTTCGGCTACGACCGCCCGGCCGACCAGGCGGTCCGGGTGGCCCGGATCTTCAACGACCTCACCCTGGAGGTCACCTCGGCCGGCGGCGACCGGCTGCTGCCGTTCTGCCAGGTGCCGTTGCAGGACCCGGACGCGGCCTGCGCCGAGCTGGACCGCTGCCTGGCGGCCGGGCACGTCGGCGTGGAGATCGGCAACCACGTCGGCGACCGGGACCTGGACGACGCCGGCATCGTGACGTTCCTGACCCACTGCGCCGAGGTGGGCGCGCCGGTCTTCGTGCACCCGTGGGACATGCCCGGCGGGCCCCGGCTCGACCGGTGGATGGCGCGCTGGCTCACCGGCATGCCCGCCGAGACGCACCTGTCGGTGCTGTCGATGATCCTCGGCGGGGTCTTCGACAAGGTGCCGCCGACGCTGCGGATCTGCTTCGCCCACGGCGGCGGCAGCTTCCCGTTCTGGCTGGGGCGCGCCGACAACGCCTGGCGCCGCCGGGGCGACCTGGTACGCGGTGCCTCCGCCGCCCCGCCCAGCAGCTACCTGGACCGGTTCTACGTCGACTCGGTGGTCTTCTCCACCCCGGCGCTGCGGCTTCTGGTCGACACCATGGGCGTCGACCGGGTGCTGCTCGGCAGCGACTACCCGTACCCGCTGGGCGAGCGTCCGGCCGGGCGGGTCGTCCACCAGGCCGACTTCCTCACCGACGCCCAGCGCGCCCGCCTGCTGGCCGGTAACGCCCTGCACTTCCTGCAAGGAAGGGCACCTTATTAACGCCTCGTGTATAGCAGGGGTCCCCTCCTAACACCACGCCCCGGCGCTCGGCGCTCGGCACGCAGCGCGCTCGGCACGCAGCGTGCGGCGCGCGGAGCACAGCGC
>NZ_SISL01000068.1:0-19626 GCF_004307965.1 Verrucosispora sp. SN26_14.1
GGCCAACCCGGGCAGCGTCAACCCGGGCAGCCGCACCGCGTCGGCGAGCACGTCCACGCCCGCGTCCGGGTCGCCGCCGGGAGTCAGCGGCGTCACGCCGGTGATCCGGCCGTTGACCGTCTCGATCAGCACGTCCGGGGTCGGCGCGGCGTGTGCGGGCAGCCACGCGTACTCGGCGAGCCAGCGGGTGGCGGTCATCCGGCACGCTCCGCGTCGCGCCGGACCGCCCGCGTCAGCTCCGCCAGCACCGTGGCAAGGGCGGTCACCCCGGCCGCGCAGTCCGCGTCGGTGGCCGACTCGGCGGGGGAGTGCGACACACCGCTCGGGTTGCGGACGAAGAGCATCGCCGTCGGTACGTGTGTCGCCAGCACCCCCGCGTCGTGTCCGGCCCCGGTCGGCAGCACCGGCGCGGCCAGCAGCCCGGCCAGCCGGTCGGCCAACCCGCCGTCGAAGGAGACCAGCGGCGTCGCCGACTCCTCGGTCAGGGTCACCTCGGTGCCGTCGCGTCGGGCCCGTTCGGTGGCCTTTGCGCGTACCGCCTCGACCAGCCCGGTGAGGGCCTCCGGCTCGGCGGCCCGCGCGTCCAGCCAGCCGGTCACCCGGGACGGGATCGCGTTGGTGGCGTTCGGCTCCACGGTCACCCGACCCACGGTGGCGTGCGCGTCGCGCAGCCGGGCCTCCTTGTTCGCCGCGAGCACCGTGAACGCGTACGTCAACATGGGATCGCGGCGGTCGGCCATCCGGGTCGTACCGGCGTGGTTGCCCTCGCCCGTGACGTCGAAGCGCCAGCGGCCGTGCGGCCAGATGGCGCTGGCCACCGCCACCGGTGCGTCCCGGTCGACCAGCGCGCGGCCCTGCTCGACGTGCAGCTCCACGAAGGCCGCGAAGCGGCCCAGCAACGCCGGATCGGCCCCCGCCGGCGGGTGTCCCAGCGCCTCGGCGAAGCTCACCCCGGCCGCGTCCCGCAACGCGCCCGCCCGATCGGGACTGATCTGGCCGGTGAGCAGCCGCGAACCCAGGCAGGGTACGCCGAAGCGGGCGCCCTCCTCCTCGACGAAGGCGGCGACGACCAGGGGCCGGGCCGGAGTGACGCCGGCCGCCCGCAGTTCGTCCACGGCGAGCCAGGCGCTGACGATGCCGAGCGGCCCGTCGTACGCCCCGCCGTGCGGCACCGAGTCGAAGTGGCTGCCGGTCAGCACCGCGCCACCGGCGTCCGGGTCACCCCACCAGGCGAAGAGGTTGCCGTTGCCGTCCTGCGCCACCGGCATGCCCCGGGCGTCGGCCTGCTCCCGGAACCACGCCCGCAGGCGCAGCTCCGGTGCGGTGAGCGCGTAGCGCAGGTAGCCGCCGCTGTCCGCGTCCCGCCCCACCGGCGCGATCTCGTCCCACAGTTCCCTGAACCTGAAAGGAAGGGACCCTTCCTCTACCGTATGCGTTAGCAAGGGACCCTTCCTCACTCGGACATCGGCACGCGGACGCCGGTGCGGGCGGCGACCTCGCGGGCCGCGTCGTAGCCGGCGTCGACGTGCCGGATCACCCCCATCGCCGGATCGTTGGTGAGCACCCGCTCGATCTTCTGCCCGGCCAGCGCGGTGCCGTCGGCCACGCACACCTGCCCGGCGTGCAGCGACCGGCCGATGCCCACCCCACCCCCGTGGTGGATCGACACCCAGGACGCCCCGCTGGCGGTGTTCACCAGCGCGTTCAGCAGCGGCCAGTCGGCGATCGCGTCGGAGCCGTCGGCCATCGCCTCGGTCTCCCGGTACGGGCTCGCCACGCTGCCGCAGTCCAGATGGTCCCGCCCGATCACCACCGGGGCGCTCAGTTCACCGGCGGCGACCATCTCGTTGAACCGCACACCCGCGACGTCCCGCTCGCCGTAGCCGAGCCAGCAGATCCGCGCCGGCAGGCCCTGGAATGCGACCCGCTCACCGGCCATCCGGATCCAGCGGGCCAGCGGCTCGTTCTCCGGGAACAGCTCCAGGATCGCCCGGTCGGTGGCCGCGATGTCGGCCGGGTCGCCGGAGAGCGCCGCCCACCGGAACGGCCCCTTGCCCTCGCAGAACAACGGCCGGATGTACGCCGGCACGAAGCCGGGGAAGTCGAAGGCGCGCGGGTACCCGCCGAGCTGTGCCTCGCCCCGGATCGAGTTGCCGTAGTCGAAGACCTCCGCACCGGCGTCGAGGAAGCCCACCATCGCCTCGACGTGCTTCGCCATCGACGCCCGCGCCCGGTCGGTGAACTCGGCGGGCTTGGCCGTCGCGTAGTCCCGGGCGTCAGCCGGCTCCACCCCCTCCGGCAGGTACGACAGCGGATCGTGGGCGCTGGTCTGGTCGGTGACCACGTCGATCGGCACACCCCGGCGCAGCAGCTCGGGGAAGACCGTGGCGGCGTTGCCGACGACGCCGACGCTGAGCGCCCGCCGGTCCCGCTTCGCCGCCAGGACCCGCGCGACCGCGTCGTCCAGGTCGTCGCCGATCTCGTCCAGGTAGCGGTCGTGCACCCGCCGTTCGAGCCGGGTGCGGTCGACGTCCACGATCAGGCAGACGCCGCCGTTCATGGTGACCGCCAGCGGCTGGGCGCCACCCATCCCACCGCACCCGCCGGTGAGCGTCAGCGTGCCGGCGAGGGTGCCGCCGAACCGCTTCTCGGCGACGGCCGCGAAGGTCTCGTAGGTGCCCTGGAGGATGCCCTGGGTGCCGATGTAGATCCACGAGCCGGCGGTCATCTGGCCGTACATGGTCAGACCGAGCTGTTCCAGGCGGCGGAACTCCGGCCAGGTCGCCCAGTCACCGACCAGGTTGGAGTTGGCCAGCAGCACCCGGGGCGCCCACTCGTGGGTCCGCAGCACCCCGACGGGCCGACCCGACTGCACCAGCATCGTCTCGTCGTCGCGCAGGTCGGTCAGCGTACGCACCAGGGCGTGGTAGGACGGCCAGTCCCGCGCGGCCTTCCCGGTGCCGCCGTAGACGACCAGGTCGTCGGGGCGCTCGGCGACCTCCGGGTCGAGGTTGTTCATCAGCATCCGCAGCGCGGCCTCCTGCGGCCAGTTGCGCGCCGTACGCGTGGTGCCGCGCGCGGCCCGGATGTGTCCGGTGCCCGGCGCGGCCGGGATGGACTGCGTCATGTGCGGAACGCCTCCTAACCGAGGAACAACTGACGACGGGTGGCCGAGGCCTCGAACGCCTCCAGCCGCCGCTGGGTCTCGGCCGGCGCGGCGTCGCAGATCGCCTGGAGCAGCACCATGGCCAGGGTCATCGGAGCGGTGTGCAGGTCGAACACGAGCTGCGCGCCGACCGCGGCGGCGAGCACCACGTCGGCGTGCTCGGTCGCCGGGCTGACCGGGGAGTCGGTGATCGCGACCACGGTCAGCCCGGCGGCCCGGGCCTCGCCGAGCGCGTCCAGGGTCTCCCGGGGATAACGAGGCAGCACGAACGCCAGCAGCGCCCCGGCCCCGGCCTCGGCCGCCTGTTCCAACCGGTCGGTGAGCAGGCTGCCGCCGTCGTCGAGCACCCGCACGTCCGGGTGCACCTTGGCGGCGAAGTACGCGAAGTACGCGGCCAGCGGCGCGGCGGCGCGCAGCCCGAGCACGGGCAGAGGTCGACTGGCGGCCAGCAGTCGCCCGGTCTCGGCGATCCGGTCCCGGTCGGCGAGCTGCCCGGCCAGCCGGTCCAGGTTGCCCATCTCGGCGCGTACGGCCTGTTGAAGCTCGTTGCCGGCGGTGTCCGGACCCGGCGCGGCGGCGGTCAGCTCGCGCAACCGGCGGCGCAGCGCCGGATAACCGTCGTGTCCGAGCGCCACCGCGAACCGGGTGACCGACGGCTGGCTGACCCCGGCCAGCTCGGCGACCTCGGCGGCGGAGAGATAGCCGACGGAGGGCGCGTGCTGCACCAGGCAGTGCGCGATGCGCCGCTGCGTCGGGGTCAGTCGTACCCCGTCGAAGAGGCCGACCATTCGTTCGGTCGACGCGACGGTGGCTCCGTCATTCATTCGTCGACTCTATGCATGAAAACTTTCACTAGGCAACCCTTCCCGACCCCTGCCCGGTCGTGACCTGCGGGTTCGAATCGGCGAGGAAAGGCCCACGACCGGCGGAGA
This sequence comes from Verrucosispora sp. SN26_14.1, assembly GCF_004307965.1. Taxonomy (NCBI): domain Bacteria; kingdom Bacillati; phylum Actinomycetota; class Actinomycetes; order Micromonosporales; family Micromonosporaceae; genus Micromonospora; species Verrucosispora sp. SN26_14.1. The sequence continues at coordinate 4,099 of NZ_SISL01000068.1, forward strand.
GGGCGAGGTGCGGCGGGTCGATAGGATCCGCACGGCGGTCGACTAGAGGAGTTGTCATGCAGCCGGACGGCCCCTACCGGTACACCCACCTGCTGGGCGGGTCACCGGTCGGCAAAGCGTGGGCAGCCATCGACGGGCAGGGCCGTTTCGTGACGGTGGCGGTGCTCGACGCCGCAGTGGCCGCTTCTCCGGGCTGGCGTGAGGCGTTCGCCGGGATCGTCAACCACCTGGCGCAGGCGCCCGGTGGACTGCCCTTCACCTACGCCGACTTCTCCGCCGCCGCGCCCTGGGTGGCCTATCCCGCCGAGACCGGACCGGCCGCGGAGAAACTCTTCCGGGCCCTCGGGGTCGACTACCAGCCCGTACCCACGCCGGCCCCGCCGCCGGTGTCGGGTCCGCCCGCTCCGACCTCCGGTGCGCCCCACCCCACCTCCGGGCCGCCGCGCGCGGTGTCCGGTGCACCGCACCCGACCTCCGGGCCGCCGCTTCCGACCTCCGGTGCGCCCCACTCGGTCTCCGGGCCGCCGCGACCGGTCTCGGCTGCTTCGCAACCGGTCTCCGGCCTGCCCAGGCAGCCGATTTACGCCGATCCTGTCTCGGGCGCGCCGATCTCCCCGGGCCTCGGTCCGTCCCTCGACGATCCGCCGCAGCACGATCCGTTCACCGCCCCGGCGCGCCGGATCCAGCCATCCGCACCACCCAAGCGGCAGACCGGTCTGTGGGTCGCGGTCGCCGCGCTGCTCCTGGCTGCCGTCGCTGGTGGCGGCGCCGGCGTCTGGGCCATCTCGGCGAGCGGGTCCGACCCCTCGACGCCAGCTCCCGCCCCGACCGCCACTCCGCCCGCACCGGGGCTCAAGCCGTGGGCGGAGGCCACGCCGCGTAGCGCGGAGGAGCGCACCCTCGCCACCGCGGCGCCGTCGATGGTCTTCCTGGAGGCCGTCCTCACCGGCTTCATCCGCAACCGGCAGGACAACGCACTGCTGCACCCGGAGCCGTTCACCTTCAGCCGTCGGTGCACCGGGGTCGTGGTCAACAACGACGGTCACGTGCTCACCAACGGGCAGTGCGTGCAGCCCGCCCCGGACATCCTGCTCGAACATGCGCTCGGTTCGTTGGCCGACACCCGCGTGGCCGACGGCGAGCTGAAGGCCGCCGAGGTCAGCGGTTTCGTCCGGGCCCGGCTGGCAAGCAGCGTCTTCACCGGACCCGAGGCGGGCACGCCACCGGCGGCCACCCTGTACGGACAGCTGAACGTGGCGAAGGGTGACCTCAAGGACGGCGCGGCGATCCCCGGCACCGTGGTCCGCGCGCTCAGCCTCGACGAGGGCAATCTGGCGCTGGTGAAGCTGGACCAGGCGAACCTGCCCGCCGTGGAGCTGAACACCTCGGCCACCGTGACCGCCGGGACGGCGTTGCACGCGCTCGGCTACGGCACCACCGACACCGACTACCGCTCCGCCGCCTACCAGGTGCTGACCAAGCCGGTGCAGGTGACCGAGCTGGACGTCGAGTCGTCGACCTACCGCATCAACGAGGACATCGGCTCCTCGTCCCGAGGCGGCATCGTGGTCGACGGCGAGGGCCGGGTGGTGGGGATGCTCGACAACGACCTGTTGCAGCCCGACCGGCTGAACCGGCTCGTGGTCCCGGTCTCCCGGATGACCGGACTTCTCGACGCGGCCGGTGTCGCGCACGCGCTCGGCGAGCCTGACCGGCTCTACCGCAGCGCCCTGGACGCGTACTTCGGTGACGACGAGGCCGAGGCCGCCGCCCGGTTCGCCGAGGCGGCGGAGGCGGCACCGATGAACGCGTTGGCGCAGGCGTACCGTGAGGCGTCCGTGGCCGCCGGTGGGGAGGTGCCGTCCTCCCGGCCCGGCTGGGCGGTACCGCTGCTGGTAGCGGCCGGAGTCGCACTGGTGGGTGGAATTGTGGTGGTGGTCCTGCTGCGGCGGCGACCGAATGCACGGTGACGCCCGGGGCTAGTCGGTCGACGGCGGACCGAGGATCGGAATCAGCGCGTCGTCGAACAGCGGAGCCAACCGGCGGGCGTAGTCGGGCGTGACGTGGTTGCCGTCGCGTCGCACGATGACCCCGCCGATGAAGATGGGGCAGCGGCCGGAAAGACAGAACCAGTCCGTGGTGGGGATGTACCAGGAACCCTTACCACCCCAGACCCGCTGGTCGGCCTCGGCGTACGTCCGGTACTCCTCGGAGAGCGCCGAGATGCAGTCGCGGGGCGCGGAGAGCCGGGTGATGCAGGTCTTCGGGTCGGGGCCGAGCGGCGGCGGTTGCAGGGCCACCACCCGGCCCGCCGCACCGAGCCACCTCTCCTTGGCGGTGCGGGCGGCCTGCTCCCACTCGGCCAGCGACGGGTTCCCGCCGGTGTCGGCGAACCGCTGCCGGTAGGCGTTGCTGAGGATCACCAGATCGGGCCGGCTGTTCTCGACGACGGTACGTACCGCCCGCCGGTGACCGGGGCATGCCTCGGTGATGCTCGCGGTCGGTGACACCGTGTCCGAGGCGAGGAAGGGGCAGCCGGCGTAGGTCAGGTCCCGCACCTCCCACCCGTCCGGTTCGAGGACCCGCCGCACCAGGGGCAGCCAGGCACTGCCGATCGAGTCACCGACAACGACCGCCAGCCTGCGGGGGCGTGGCGTGACGGTGCAGTCGTTGCCCTCCGGGACCGAGGGCCGGCAACCCTGGCCGTCCCCCCGTGTGAATCCCAGAGTGTCCAGTTCGCCTGGGGGAGGGGTCAGCACCGGCCAGTCGGCAGCGTCGAGTGCCGCCCCGATCTGCTGTGACAGCTCCCGCTGCGACGCGACCACCGCCACCTCCGGTCCAACCTGCGGCGACGACGAGGTCCGGACCGCTACCGTGCCCACCGTGACCGTCACCGCGGCCAGCGTCACCAGCACGGCGGTGCGGCGGATCCGGGCCACACCACTGGGTTGTCGGGGCTTGCCCGGAGGTCGTCGTTCCAACCAGGACGATCGACGGACCGGATTCTCCACCAGGTGGTAGGAGAGCACCGAGAACACCGCCGTGCCGACGAGCGTGAGCAGCGCGACGACGTGTCCACCGGTCGGCAGGGCGGCCCCGATCAGGACGAGCAGCGGGAAGTGCCACAGGTACAGCGAGTAGGAGATGTCACCGACGTATCCGACCGCCCGGTTGGTCAGCGGGAACATAAGCCGCTGGCCACCGACGCCACCGGCGATGACTAGGGCCGTCGAGATCACCGCCAGGAAGGCGCCCGGGACGGGGAAGGGCGACTGCGCGGTGATGACGAGCACCGAGACGACCAGGCCGGTCAGGCCGAGCCACTGGTATGCCGGGCGGGCCGGGGCCGGAATCCGGGCCAGCAGCGGTGCCGCCACCGCGAGCAGCGCACCCACCCCGAGTTCCCAGGCACGGGAGAAGGTCGAGAAGTACGCGACGGTCGGGCGGTGACCGACCTCCCACAGGGCGAACGCGATGGAGCCGACGACCACGGCCGCCAGCACCATGCCGACCGCCCACCGGGAGCCGCTACCGTACCTGCCCCGTCGGGCGGCCAGGCCGAGCACCGCCACCAGCAGCACCGGCCAGACCAGATAGAACTGCTCCTCGACGGAGAGCGACCAGTAGTGCCGCAACGGCGAGACCGGTCCGTCAATCTGCCAGTAGTCCGTGCCGGTGGACGCGAATCGCCAGTTGGCCGCGAAGAGACCGGCCCAGAGCGCGTCCCAGGCCGTCGCGCGGACCCGCTCGCCGAAGAACAGCAGCGACGACGCGAGGTACGTGCTCACCAGGACGAGCATCGCCAGCGGCAGGATTCGGCGGACCCGTCGACGGTAGAAGTCCGTGAAGGAGATCCGTCCTCTGCGGTCGTGTTCGTCGAGCAACAGGCCGGTGATCAGGAAACCGGAGACGACGAAGAAGACGTCGACGCCGACGAACCCGCCGGCCGGCCACCCGAAGACGTGTTCGAGGATCACCACCACGACCGCGAACGCGCGCAGTCCCTGGATGTCCGGTCGGAAACCCGAGCCGGGCGTCGACGGCCGCCGGGCGGCGGCCCGATGAACCGGCGCCGTGAGGGAGCCTGACGACATCGGGTCCTTCCTCACACCAGCGGACCTGCGGCCCGCGACGACTGTGGCGGAGACCGGTCCGGAGCCCGGTCAGTCACGCGCCTCGGTGGGCGTACGACCGACGGAGGGCCGGCCGGTCCTGCGGCGGAGCCGGGCCAGCGCTCCCGGCCGGTGGTCGGCGGTCGCGTCGACCGGGACGGGGCCGGTCGATCCTAGCGCGGACTTCGTCAACACCATCAGGACGAAGATCCAGGTGAGTCCGTCGACCGAGAGCGGGTTCCAGACCACCTCGGTGAACGAGTAGATCACGAAGAGTGCCACCGGTGCCTTGGCGGAGAACGCGCGCCCGTCGACGACAGGCGCGCGCAGCAGCGTGGCCAACAACAGGCCCCACAGGGTCAGTGCGACGAAGCCGCCGGAGAAGATGGCGAGCACGTAACCCGAGTGGAAGAAGTGGTGTGGAGCCTCGCCGATGTCCCGCAGGTAGTACCACTTGGAGACGCCCACACCCGTGGCCTCCGCACCGGCGATGTACTCCCGCACGTGGATCCAGATGTTCCCCCGGTTGCTCAGGGTGGTCTTGGAGGCGCTCCAGGTCAGATAGGTGGCCACGGCTGCGGCGCCGACGGCCAGCGACACGCAGAGGGCGAAGTGGATCCGCTGGTACGGCCGGTACCACTGGAGCACCCACGCGCCGAGCACCCAGACGCCGACGGCGGCCAGTGCCAGGTAGCTCGTCCGGGAACCGGTCGCCACGATGACCAGCAGGCAGAACGCCACCACCGCCCACCGCTCGGCCCGGCGCAACGCGCAGACGGCGGCGACCAGCGTGAACGAGGTGATCAGAGCGATGTAGTTCTCGGAGTCGTAGAAACTCTTGAACAGTCCGCCCGCCAGTGAGCACTTCTCCAACTGCCCATCGGTGCAGGCCCGCCATGCCTGTCCGTAGACGGCCGTCGGGACGGTGAGCAGAGCCAGGACGGCCAGCCCGGTGTAGGCCATCGCGCCCAGGCTCACCGGGGCCCCCGTCGCCAGCAACCAGGCCGCCACCAACAGCAGACCGGCGGCGGCATACGCCGGCAGTCGTGACCCGTACACGCCGTCCCCGGTGAGGACGTCGACGGCGACGCACCAGACGAGCACGGCCCCGGCCAACCCCAGGCAGATCCGTCGCCAGGTCTCGGGCAGGCCGGCCAGCCGTCCGCGGCGTGCCACGAGCAGCCAGACGACCAGGGCGAACACCAGGACGCCGATGAGCGCCGACGAGTGGTCCCCGGCCAGTACGGGCGCGGCGTTCGCGAGCACCGCGAATCCGATGAGCGCGACGGCGGTCGACGCACCGCCGAAGCTGGCGGCGACCGCCTTACGCGCGTACACCAGCCAGCCGGCCACCGCGAGACCGGTGGCGCTCAGCAGGACACCGAAGAGTGTGGTCACCTCAGACCCTTTCCATGGAACGTGGCGCGGGGGGCGTGCCCGCCGGGTCGCGGCGGACGGCGACGGCGAGACATCCCCAGAGCAGTACGGCGAGCAGCGCGTCGCAGGCCAGACTGGAGTAGACGGCACCCTGCCAGCCGTACGCCGGAATGAGCCACAGGTTGAGCAGGACGTTCAGCACACCGACGCCGATCTGGCAGACCGTCCGTCGCCCCTGCATCCGGGCTCCGGACAAGGCATCTGCGGCAAGGTAGTGCAGAGACTTCAGCACGAGCAGCGCGCTCAGGCCCTGGAGCGCCGGCACGGCTGCCTCGAAGTCGGCACCGAACACCAGCGGCATCATCCACGAGAAGGCGACCAGCAGCAGGCTCACCGGCACGCTGAAGGCCAGGAATCGCGGCAACAGGCCCCGGGCCATCCGCAGGGCCGCCCGAGGGCCGTTGCGGCCCGCCTCGAAGAACCGGGGATAGGCGATCGCGCTCATCGACCGGGCCGGTGTGTACGCCAGGTCGACCACCCGGTAGGCCGCGGCGTAGATGGCGGCGCTCTCGGGGGTGCCCAGACGCGAGAGCATGACCTTGTCGACGTCGTTGTAGACCGACTGGGCCGACAGCCCGACGGCGAAGAGCATCCCGGTCCGAGCCTGTCCGAGGGAGCCCCGGACGCTGATCGCGTGCCGGCCTCCGCCGCGCAGCCCGCCCAGGATCACCGGCAGGCACACGACGACGGATAGCACCACGGACGTCACCGCCCACTCGTGCAACGTGATCGGTCCCGCCGCGACGGCCAGCACCACGGCGCCGGCCAGCCGACAGACGTGCAGCAGGGCCGGGATCAGCGCGGCGAGCAGGATCCGACCGCGTACCTGGATCGACGCCGCCACGGCCTCGATGAGCCGCCACGCGACCAGGTCGGCGAAGGCCAGACAGAGCAGGTCCACCACTCCGACGTCGGCGCCCCAGATGGCCAGCCCCGCGGCGGCGACCAGGACGGTTGCCGCGCAGCCGAAGACGGTGGACAGGAACAACCCACGCACGAGGTGGCGGGCCCACTCGCCCGGCGCGTCCGCGTAGTTCTGCATGATCAGGCTCGGCGCGCCGGCGGACGCGAAGGGCGAGACCACCGCGACCAGCGCGGTGACACCGACGAAGAGACCGTACGTGCTGATCGGCATCTCCCGCGCCAGCAGCACGAAGAGAGCTCCCTGGGCGAGGGTGCGCAGCAGGGTACCGGTGAAGAAGGTGCCGGACTTGCGCAGGAAACCGTCGCCTCGACCGGCGCGGAACGGCCTGCGTCGACCGGGTCGTGGACGACCATCGTCCGCGACGTCACCGGGCACCGCTGTCACGTCAACGCCTCCACCCACCGGCCCCCGACCGTCGCCGGGTCCAACCCGGTGCACCGGGCGTGCCACGCCTTCTCGAAGTCCGTGACGCCGGGGCGGCCGTCCCCGGCCAGCCGCACGATCGCGGCGGCGAGTGCCTCGGCCGAGGTGTCCGCCGCCAGCGTGCCCGGGACGAAGGTCGGGATCATCTCGTCCAGGGCGGGCACCGGCAGCGCGGCGACCGGCAACCCCGCCTCGGCGGCCTCCACGATGCTGAAGCCGAACGTCTCGGCACGGGACGGATGCACCAGCATGTCCGCCTCGGTCAGGAGACGGGCCACCGTCGGCACCCGGCCGAGGAAGGTCGTACGGTCCTGCAACCCGAGCCGACGCGCCGTGTCGTGCAGCAGTTCACGCTCCTCCCCGTCCCCGGCGAGCGTCAGCTGGTAGTTCGTGGGCAGCAGGGCCAGCGCTTCGAGCGCGCAGGAGTGGTTCTTGTACGGCCGGAAGGCGGCCGTGGTGAGCAGGCGGATCCGCGCCCGGTCCGGCACCTCGCGTGGCGCGACGAACGGCTTGGCCGGCATCGGGTTGAGGATCGTCACCACCCGCTGCTCGGGATCGAGTCGCCGGACGGTCCGCGCGACACCGTCGGAGACGGCGACGACGAGTCGGGGCCGCAGCGCGCGGGCCCGGGCTGCCCGGGCGAGCATCCGGACCCGGCCGTCGATGCGCAGCCGCTCCGGCAGCAGCGAGTGTTCCCAGGCGACGTACTCGCGACCGGTGCCGGTCAAGGCGGCACCGACCGGGACACTGCCCCAGAGTCCGCTCGCCACGATCTGCGTGTTCGCCGGGAGACGTGGCAACCGGCGTCGTAACGGTGGGACCGCCTCCATCAGGCGGGTGATCCGGGTGCCGAGACCGAGCGTGTCGATCGCCAGGTCGCCCAGGGAGGCCGGGACGGGCCCCGACACCACGGTCGCCGACACCTCGACGCCCTGGTCGTGAAGTCCTCGCATCAGCAGCGCGGCGGCGAGTTCCATGCCGTACAGCGGTTCCAGTTGGGGGAGCACGAAGTGCAGACGCATCACTGCTGCCCACCCGTGGGGACCCCGCCGGTGGTCCGGGACTTGCGCATCGCCACCCGTTCGAGCACGGAGCGCGGCACGAGGCCGAGTGCCGCGAGAACGGCGTTGCTCGCCGACGGAACGGAGTTGCGTCGGATCGCCCGCACCATCTCGCGTACGCCCTCGCGGTCACGGGCCTGGAGCGCGTACCGCAGGGTCTGTGCGGTGACGAAGTCGGCGAAGGTCTCCGGTGCCCAGACGCCCTCCCAGCGTTGGGCCCAGGCCCATGAGGTACGCCAGTCGGCGCCCGCCGAGATCGAGCCGGGGCTGCCCACGGTGTAGACAGCGGTCGCCTCCTCGATCTGCACGATCTTCGCACCCGGCAGTCGGGCCGCCCGGACGAGCCAGTCCCAGTCCTGATGGCGGGGTAGCGACTCGTCCCACGGGCATTGTGTGGCCAGCGTCATGGTGGTCAGCAGCGTCGAGGTCGGCAGCGACTGGCGTGCCACCCCGAGTTGCCGTCGACGAAACAGGTAGTCCTCCGGTCGCTGGCCATCGGCGATCAGCGTGCCCGGCACGGCGGCGGGAAGCGGATCGGCGCCCGCCTTGCGCTGCAGCGTCCGCGACGACACCACTGGCAGCCAGCCCTCGCCGGCCAGCCGTTCCAGGACGGGCAGTTGGGCGGCGAGCTTGCCGGGCAACCACGCGTCGTCGTCGTCGAGGAACGCCACGTGGCTACCTGGCGCGGCATGGCGTACGCCCAGGTTGCGCGCGTGTGAGCCGCGTCGTCCGCCGCCGGTGCAGACGATCTCGTCGATCTGGCCGCGCACCTCGGACACGCTGGTCGGTACCTCGGCGAGATCGCATACGACGACCACGTGCACCGAGACACCGCGCTGCGCGCGGGCGGTGGCGACCGCCTCGGCGAGGCTGGGCCTGCCCGTCGTCGGGATGACTACCGAAACGTCCGGCATCGGGATTTCTCCAAGCGGTTCGGCTGCACGCGGTGAGGGCGTCGCCGGTGGGTTCAGGGGCACGTCGGTGAGGGCGTCGCCGGTCGCGGGCGGGCGATCAGGTCGCCGGTCCGGTCCGGACGACGGCACGGACTATGGCAGATCGGTCAGCGACCACCACCGCGGAACACCTCTGCCACCGTCCGCAGGAGCACCTTGGTGTCCAGCCACAGTGACCAGTTCTCGATGTAGTAGTTGTCGAAGCGGGCGCGATCGGAGATCGGCGTATCGCCTCGCAGGCCGCTGACCTGGGCGAGGCCGGTGAGTCCCACCGGCACCCGGTGACGCATGGCATAGCTGGGATATTCGGCGGAGAACTTCTGCACGAAGTACGGGCGCTCGGGGCGCGGGCCGACCACACTCATGTCGCCCTTGAGGATGTTCCAGAGCTGAGGCAGTTCGTCCAGGGAGGTACGCCGGAGGAAACGCCCGATCGGGGAGACCCGGCGGTCGTGCGCGATCGACCAGTTGGTCTGTGACTCCTGCTCGTCGAGTGGCCGCATGGTGCGGAACTTGATGATGTCGAAGGATCGACCGTGTCGACCGATGCGCTCCTGCCGGAAGAAGACGCCGCGCCCTCCGTCGACGAACGCGAGTGCGGCGCAGAGCAACAGAACTGGGCTGAGCAACAGCAGGGCCGAGCCGGCGAAGAGCACGTCGGAGGCGCGCTTGAGTGCCCAGTGCGGCCCGGACAGGATGGTGTCGCTCACCTTGACGATCGGGATGGCGCCGATGTGGTCGCCGTGGGACCGGGAGCCCCAGAGCCGGGGGGCCGCCCACAGGTCGCAGGTGGCGACCGGGGGCTGCCGGAGGATCTCCATCAGCACCAGCTCGGGACAGTCCGGATCGGCGATGATCAAAACGTCGCACTCGGTCAGCCGTACCAGATGCCCGAGCTGGTCGAGCGTGCCGATGACGGGCACCGTGGACGAGGTCGCCGGTGACGGGCTGTCGACGTGCCCGACGAACCGCAGCCCGTAGCGGGGGTAGCGACGCAGCAACCGGGCCAGTTCCACGGCGGTGGGTCCACTGCCGATGATGATGGCGTTGTGCTCGACCCAGCGGCGACGGCGGGCCAGGGTGGCGATCTCTCGGGTGAGCAGCCGACCGGCCAGCACCAGGACGGCGGCGATTGCCATGCCGCGAATGAAGCCGACGAGGTACTGCGGGGAGTCGTGGCGCAGCGCCGCGAGGATCACGACGATCGCCGAGGAGGCCAGCAGCCGGCCGCAGAGGCTCGGCAACTCGTCGAGGATGCTCACGTGGCGGCGGGCGCGGTAGAGCCCTCCGGCGGCGAAGACGGCCACCGTCAGGGCGGTCATGACGAGGGTGCCACGCCAGTACTGCGGGGTGACGGCGAGCGGCGACAGCAGTGCGGCGACGTCGACCGGGGCGGTCAACATCCAGGCACGCAGACCACGGGTACGGGCCGAAGCGCGGGAACCGGCGTACGGCAGCACCGTGGTCACGTCGAGACCGGGCCGCGGGCCGGTTTCCGTTGCCGCCGATGCGGGTGGGGCCTCGGCGGCTTCGGTCACCTGCGGGTCGTGGCTCTCGTGCTCCGGCTCCGGAGGCTGCTGGTCCAGGATCGACATTCCCGCGTCGTCGGGCACGCTCGTGGCCGGACAGCCCACGACAGGTTGCCTCGACATGTCCAGTTCCTCTCCCCCGCGGAGTGAACGCCGTTGGCGTCGGAGCCACCGGAGCGAACGCAGGATACGGCGGCCCTGGTGACAGCCGCCAGACCCGGTGGGTCAATAGATGAGCTACTTTCCGCCTACCACCGGGGTTACGGGGCGGCCTGCCGACAGCGGCCCCTGTCGAGACACCGTGAACCTTCGTCCACCGTGCACCGTACGGTTGGGCACTCGTGGCGTTCGTTATCGTCACGATTGACGAGGCTGGTGAAAGGAAAGTCGTGTCCGCGCACACCCAGTTCCTCAAGACGGTGGGACCGGTACCGGCCCCGCGCTTCGACCCCGATCTCGGGGTGATCACACCTCCGTCCAACGGCATGCCCCGGTCGGTCTTCGGTCGTCCGGTCGCGCCCCGGGCGAAGTGGCGACGGCGGTACATGGCCTGGCTGATCGCGCTCGACTTCCTCGCCGCGTGGGCCGCCAGCCAGACGGTCGTCACGGTGTTCGAGGAGGCGGACGCCGGCTTCTGGGACGAGCGGCTGCTCGGTGTCAGCACCTTCGCGCTGGTGGCCAACCTGATCGTGCCGTTGATGTGGTTGACCATCCTCGCCGGTGCCGGCGCGTACGACCGGCGGGCGCTCGGACGGGGCACCGAGGAACTCAAGCGGGTGGTCCGGGCCAACGTGGCGATGGCCGCCGCCGTCTCCTTCCTGGCCCTGGGCTTCAAGAAGGACCTGTCCCGGGCCACCGTCGCCGCGATCATCATCGGCCTGCTGGTGTACACCGTCTTCGTCCGGTTCGTGGCCCGGGTGGTGCTCCGCCGGATCCGTCGCAGCAGCCAGCGGGCCTCGCAGAAGGTGCTGCTGGTGGGGCGCCTCTCGGACGCCCTGGCGGTGCACGAGGTGGTGACCCGCAACGCCGGTGCCGGTCTGCGTCCGGTCGCCATCCACCTGCCCCGGTTCCCTCGGGCGGGTGAGCGGGTGGAGGCGCCGGTGCCGGTCTATGTCGGCTGGGATCTGGTGCCGCTGGTCCAGCAGTTGGGGGCCGACACCATCGCGGTCTGCGGTCCGGCCAGCCTGGAGTCGTACGAGTTGCGCAAGCTGGCCTGGCAGTTGGAGGGCACCGGCCTCGACCTGGTCGTGGTGCCGCAGGTGACCGACATCACCGGGCCACGGATCCACGTCCGCCCGATCGAGGGCCTGCCGCTGTTGAACGTCGAGGAACCGACGATCTCCGGCCTGTCCCTGCTGGCCAAGAGTGTGATGGACCGGCTCTCGGCGCTCGCCGGGCTGATCGTGCTGAGTCCGCTGCTGCTCGGGATCGCGGTGGCGATCAAGGTGACCGATCCCGGTCCGGTGATGTTCCGGCAGAGCCGGATCGGTCACCAGGGCAAGGCGTTCAAGGTGTGGAAGTTCCGCACCATGTACACCGACGCCGAGCAGCGGTTGGAGGCCCTGCGGGCGCACAACGAGAGCGACGGCCTGCTCTTCAAGATGAAGAACGATCCGCGGGTCACGCCGATCGGTCGGCATCTGCGTGCCCTGTCGCTCGACGAACTACCCCAGTTGATCAACGTGTTGGCGGGGCAGATGTCCCTGGTCGGCCCGCGCCCGTTGCCGACCGAGGACGACGACTATCGCGGCGACGTCCGGCGTCGACTGCTGGTCCGGCCGGGCATCACCGGCCTCTGGCAGATCTCCGGCCGATCCGACCTGACCTGGGAGGACGCCGTCCGGCTGGACCTGCACTACGTCGACAACTGGTCGCTCGTCTACGACCTCGGCATCCTCTGGCGCACGGTGCGGGTGGTGCTGGCCCGGCGCGGCGCCTACTGAGATCGGGCAGTGGTGGTGCGGCGCCCCGACCGGAGCGCCGCACCACCACCGGTCACTTCTTCTCTGCCCCGGCGATGATGTCCTGGACGGCGTCCCGGCGGACGGCCGCATAGAACGTGTCGACCCGCTCGTCGTCGGCGAAGACCACGCTCTCCGAGCCGACCCGTCCGGTGCCCCTGGTCGGGCTGGTCACGAACGTCAGACTCCGGCCGCGCAGGTTGCGGTTCTCGGTGGCCATGTCGAACAGGGAGAGATCCTTGTCCATCGAGAGCGAGCCGGAGGTGGCCTGGAGGAAGGAGTTCAGCCGCGCCGGGTTGGTGAGCAACCCGCCCGAGGTCGCCTTGTCCAGGATCGCCTTGATCACTTGCTGCTGGTGCCGGATGCGGGAGAAGTCGCCGTCGGCGAACTGCTTGCGCTGGCGGGAGTAGTCGAGAGCCGTCTCGCCGTCCATCTTCTGCGGACCGGCCTGGAACGTGCGGAACGGTGGATGGATCGAGGTGAACTGCTTCTCGGAGTTCACCTCGATGCCGCCGAGCGCGTCGATGATCTCCGTGAAACCGGCGAAGTCGACCATCAGCACGTGGTCGATGCGGACCTTGGTGAACTGTTCCACGGTCTGCACCATGAGCGGCACCCCACCCCACGCGTACGCGGCATTGATCTTCGCGTCGCGACCGCCGCGTCCCTCCGCGGAGCGTGGCACGGCGACCCAGGTGTCGCGGGGGATGGAGATGAGCTGGGCGCTGGAGCGGTCCTTCGGCAGGTGGGCCAGGATGATGGTGTCCGTGCGAGAACCGCCGGTGCTCTCCGGATCGCGCGAGTCGCTGCCGAGCACCAGAATGTTGAGCGCGTCGGTGGCGACCACCTCGGGCCGGGTCTCCGCCGGTACGCCGTCGAAGGCGTCGACCCGCTCGATGTCCGACTCGACCGACTTCAGATAGAAGCCTGCGGCCACCATGCCCCCGGCGCCGACCAGCACCAGCACCAGCACGCTGATCAGGGTGATCCGCAGCCATCGGCGACGCGGTCTGCCGGCGGTCGTCGGCTCCGGCGCGTCGGTGCCTCCCGCAGGCGGGTTCTCCGCCGGGGAGACGGTCCCGGCCTGCTCTCCACTCGACATGGCGGAGATGCTACTGATTTCACGTTCTCGGGGAATCCCCGGCCGGTGCCGAATTTCGCCTGGCCGTCCCGTCGTGTCCCCCACACGTTCCCGTCAGTCTGATACAACCCAGCCGTGGACGCCGTCAAGCTGCGTCGGGCCATTGCCCGTACCCGCCTCGCACCCGTTGCCGCCTTCCCGAAGCGACTGGTCGCGGTCGCCCGTCATGACGCCCGGGTGCTCCGTACCTCGGTCCGCTGGTTGGTGGCCTCCCGGGAGCACCACAACTACACGTACGAGCTGACCAAGCTCAGCCGCAGCCACCTCGCCTGGTTCGTCAGCGTGGTCTGCGACCTGCCGGTGCAGCAGGTGCGCGGTTACCTGAAGGAGATCGAGTCGGACGACGCGCTGCGGCAGCACATCTCCTCGGCCACCGCCGGTGCGGCCCGTCGCGGGCTGGCCGACACGCAGGTCCGGTACGCCCGCCGGATCGGCTGGTACGCGATCGTCCGTGCCCGCAAGCCGACGCACATCGTGGAGACCGGCGTGGACAAGGGGCTGGGCAGTTGCGTACTCGCCGCCGCTCTGCTGCGCAACGCCGCCGAGGGCCACCCCGGCCGGGTCAGCTCGATCGACATCAACCCGGAGGCCGGCTACCTGGCCCGGGTCGCGCCCTGGTCGGAGGTGATCGACCTGGTCGTCGGCGACTCCGTCGAGTCGATCGGCGCCCTGGACCGGCCGGTCGACCTGTTCCTGCACGACAGCGACCACCGCCGCGCCTACGAGAAGCGCGAGTTCGACGCCGTCGAGTCGAAGCTGGCACCGGGGGCGATGCTGCTCACCGACAACGTCACGCACACCACCGTGCTGGCCGACCACGCCGAGCGGACCGGCCGCCGGTTCCTCGCCTACCGGGAGACGCCGGTCGACCACTGGTACCCCGGCGACGGCATCGGGGTGGCATGGTGACCGGGTGCGGTTGACCGAGATCAACACCTATCCGATCAAGGGCTGTCGGGGGATCGGCCACGCCGAGGTCGGGGTGGCGCCGTGGGGCCTCGACGGCGACCGGCGCTGGATGGTCGTGGACGCCGAAGGCGTCGGCGTCACCCAGCGCGAGGACACCTCGCTGGTCCGGGTGCATGCCCGGCCCGGACCCGACGGGCTGCTGCTGCGCGCCGAGGGGCAGCCCGACCTGTCGGTGCCCGAGCCGGTCGGCGTCGACCCGGTGCCGGTGCGCACCTTCCGCCGTCGGGTGCTGCGGGTCGACGCGCTTCCCGCCGGCCCGGCCGCCGACGCGTGGTGCAGCGCGGTGCTGGACCGGCCGGTCCGGCTGGTCTGGCTGGCCGAGCCGACCCGGCACATCGAACCGGGCCGCAAGAAGCACGACCCGGGCGACCGGGTCAGCTTCGCCGACGCGTACCCGGTGCTGCTGACCAGCACCACGTCGCTGGCCGCGCTCGGCGACTGGCTGACCGAGGCGGGCGCGGAACCGGTGCCGATGACCCGGTTCCGTCCCAACCTGGTCGTCGACGGCGCACCCGCCTGGGCGGAGGACGGCTGGGAGGGGAGGCCGCTGCGGATCGGCGGTGTCGCGTTCCGCGCCGCCGGCACGTCGGCCCGCTGCCTGGTCACCACCACCGACCAGGAGACCGGGGTACGCGGCCGGGAACCGTTGCGCACCCTCGCCCGGCACCGCAACATCGGTCGCCAGTTGCTGTTCGGGCTGAACGTCGTACCGGTGGAGTACGGCCGGCTCACCGTCGGTGACCAGGTGGAACCGGCCGGTTGAGGCGTGTCGACCGGCCCCGCTGATCTTCGTCTTAGCTTTCGCTTAGGTGGCTTGTCCGACCCGGTGGCCGTCCGGCAACATCGGTCCGCGTGACCGACGGAACCGACGGCCCCGCCGACCGAGCCCGCACCCGGCGTCCGAAGCTGGGCCGTTGGCTGGCCGGTGGGGCCGTGGCGACACTCGCCACCGTTCTCGGCCTGACCCTCGCCCTGCGCTCGGGTGCCGCACCCGCCTGCGCCGCACCGCCCCGCGCC
>NZ_SISL01000680.1:0-2237 GCF_004307965.1 Verrucosispora sp. SN26_14.1
CCCGCGCCACCGACCGACCCGACGGGATCGCTCCCGCCGGTCGAGGTCACCGGGGCCCGGGACGGCGACGGCCTGCCGCTGGGCACCCTGGCCGGCGTGTTCCTGCTGGTCGCGTTGGTCGGCGGAGGTGTCCTCGCGGCCCGTCGTCGGCGTCCCGCCGAACCGGATGACTGACCGGTCCGTCGTCGACAGCGGCCCACCCGCCCGGGTGCCGGTGCCGTCCAGGGCCCGGTCCGCCGGGGCCGGCCGGTTGCCGCGCAGCCTGCACCCGGGCGCGTGGTGGTGCTGGGCGCTCGGACTGGCGACGGCGGCCAGCCACACCACGAATCCGCTGCCGCTGGCGATGATCGTCGCCGCGGCCGCGCTGGTGGTGGTCCGCCGTCGCGGCGACGCCCCCTGGGCGCTGGCGTTCCGGATGTACCTGGTGCTCGGTGCGGTGATCGTGGCGATGCGGGTGCTGTTCCGGCTCGTCTTCGGCGGTGGTCAGGGCGACCATGTCCTGCTCCACCTGCCGGAGATCCCGCTGCCGGCCTGGGCGGCCGGTATCCGGCTGTTCGGGCCGGTCGCCGCCGAACAGCTCCTCGGTGGCTTCTATGACGGGCTGCGGCTGGCGACGATGCTGATCTGTCTCGGTGCCGCCAACGCCCTGGCCAACCCGAAACGGCTGCTCAAGGCGGTGCCCGGTGCCCTGTACGCGGTCAGCACGGCGGTGGTGGTCGCCCTGTCGGTCGCCCCGCAACTGGTCGAGAGCGTGTTGCGGGTACGCCGCGCCCGCCGACTGCGCGGCGCTTCCGGGCGCGGCCTGCGTGCCCTGCGCGGCATCGCCCTGCCGGTGCTGGCCGACGCCCTGGACCGGTCGCTCGCGCTGGCGGCGGCGATGGACTCGCGCGGCTACGGACGCACCGCCGCCGTGCCGGCCGGTCGACGTGCCCTCACCGGTGCCCTGGTGCTCGCCGGGCTGGTCGGTGTCTGCGTCGGCACGTACGGCCTGCTCGACGCGACCGTGCCGGGCTACCTCGGTCTGCCGATGCTCCTCGCCGGCCTGGCCACGGCGGTCGCCGGGATGCTGCTGGCGGGCCGCCACGTCCGCCGCAGCCGCTACCGTCCCGACCGGTGGCGGCTGGCCGAGCTGACCGTCGCCGGATGCGGCTTGGCCACTGCTGCGCTGATGATGACGGCCGGCACGGTGGACCCGGACCGGCTCTACCCACCGGTCAGTCCGCTCACCTGGCCGGAGTTGACGCCCCTGGTGGTGCTCGCCGTGCTGGTGGCCGTGGCGCCGGGCTGGCTGGCCCCACCGGCACCGACGGCGAATCCCGCCGCGCGAACGCTGGCCGTCCCCTCGGCGGCGACGACGGGCCGCACCGGCCACACGTCGCGCCGCGACACCGCCCAGCCGGAGGCGCACCAATGATCGACTTCGACCGGGTCACCGTCCGGTACGCGGAGAGCCGTGAACCGATGCTGCGGGACGTCTGCCTACACATCCCGGAGGGCGAGTTGTGCCTGGTCGCCGGGCGTACCGGGGCGGGCAAGTCGACGCTGCTGCGGGCGATCAACGGCCTCGTGCCGCACTTCACCGGCGGCACCCTGTACGGCACGGTGACGGTGCACGGCCGGGACACCCGCACGTACCCGCCGCGTGACCTCGCCGACGTCGTCGGCGTGGTCGGTCAGGACCCGCTCGCCGGTTTCGTCACCGACACCGTCGAGGAGGAACTCGCCTATGGCATGGAACAACTCGCGTTGCCCGCGCCGGTCATGCGCAAGCGCGTCGAGGAGACCCTCGACCTGCTCGGCATCGCCGAGCTGCGGGACCGTCCGCTGCGGACACTCTCCGGCGGGCAGCAGCAGCGGGTCGCCATCGGTGCGGTCCTCACCAGTCACCCGCAGGTGCTGGTGCTCGACGAACCGACCTCGGCGCTGGACCCGACGGCCGCCGAGGACGTCCTGGCCGCCGTCACCCGCCTGGTCCACGACCTCGGCGTGACCGTGGTGGTGGCCGAGCACCGACTCGAACGCGTCGTGCAGTACGCCGACCGGCTGCTCTACCTCCCCGGTGACGGCACTGTCCTCGACGGGCCACCGGACGCCGTCCTCGCCGACATCGAGCTGGCCCCACCGCTGATCGAGTTGGGTCGTGCCGCCGGCTGGACACCCCTGCCGCTCTCCGTCCGCGACGCCCGACGGCGCGCGGGCGACCTCCGACAACGGCTCGCCGACGCGTCGCCCCCACC
>NZ_SISL01000681.1:0-2216 GCF_004307965.1 Verrucosispora sp. SN26_14.1
GCCGTGACCGGGGCGACCGTGGCCCGCGTGACCGGGGCGACCGCGAGCGCGGTGGCGACCGGGGCGGCCGTGGCCCGGAGGGTGGCGAGGGCGGCGGCGACGGGGACTCCCGTCCGCGGCGCCGCACCCGGCACAGCTGATCGCCGACAGTAGCTAGTACCGCACCGCTGACCGGCCGGGCGACACCGTCGCCCGGCCGGTTCGTGATCCACCACCCCTCGTCGTACTGGGAAGCAGGTTGCCGTGAGTCGGACCCGCCGTTCGTCCTTGCCCACGGCGCGACCGGGAGGGATGCCCTCGGGCGGCCGGCAGGCCGCCACGACCACCCGGTCCGCCGGAGCGGCCACCCGCGCGGTGACCAGGACGTTGAGTGACGACCCGCTGGGCGGTACGGTGCGCCGCACGGTCCTCCCCAGCGGGCTGCGGGTACTCACCGAGGCGATCCCGGCGATGCGCAGCGTCTCGTTCGGCATCTGGGTGGCGGTCGGCTCCCGGGACGAGACCGGCACGCAGGCCGGCGCCGCCCACTTCCTGGAGCACCTGCTCTTCAAGGGCACCCACAAGCGGGACGCCCTGGAGATCTCTTCGTCGATCGAGGCGGTCGGCGGCGAGACCAACGCCTTCACCACGAAGGAGTACACCTGCTACTACGCCCGGGTGCTGGACGAGGACCTGCCCCTGGCCATCGACGTGATGTGCGACCTGGTCGCCGACTCGGTGCTCGACCCAGCCGACGTGGAGACCGAGCGGAGCGTCATCCTCGAAGAGATCGCCATGCACGACGACGAACCCGGCGACGAGGTGCACGACCTGCTCACCCGGGCCGTCTACGGTGACCACCCGCTGGGCCGGCTGATCTCCGGCACCGCCGAGACGGTCACCCCGATGACCCGCCGGCAGATCCAGAGCTTCTACCGCCGCCGCTACGTCGCGCCGCAGATCGTCATCGCCGCCGCCGGGAACCTCGACCACGCGACCGTGGTCCGGCTGGTCCGGTCGGCGCTCAAGGGCAGTCCGCTCGACACCGACCCGGCGACGC
Organism: Verrucosispora sp. SN26_14.1; assembly: GCF_004307965.1. Lineage (NCBI taxonomy): Bacteria > Bacillati > Actinomycetota > Actinomycetes > Micromonosporales > Micromonosporaceae > Micromonospora > Verrucosispora sp. SN26_14.1. The sequence continues at coordinate 1,040 of NZ_SISL01000681.1, forward strand.
CCGCGTCGCACCGGCCGATCACCCCGGCGGTACGCACCCAGACCGCCACCGTGGTCGTCCACGCGAAGGAGACCGAGCAGGCGCACGTCGTGCTCGGCTGCCCCGGCATCGACCGGCTCGACGAGCGACGCTTCGCCCTCGGCGTGCTCAACAACGTGCTCGGCGGCGGCATGTCCAGCCGCCTGTTCCAGGAGATCCGCGAGCGGCGTGGCCTGGCGTACTCGGTCTACTCCTACGCCAGCCAGTACGCCGACACCGGTCTGTTCGGCGTGTACGCCGGGTGCGCCCCGGGGCGGGTGCAGGAGGTGCTGGAGCTGACCCGGGCCGAGTTGGCGCGTACCGCCGCGCAGGGCGTCACCGAGGCCGAACTGGCCCGGGGCAAGGGGATGAGCAAGGGCTCCTTCGTGCTCGGCCTGGAGGACACCGGCTCACGGATGAGCCGGCTGGCCAAGGGCGAGCTGCTCTACGGTGACCTGGTCCCCGTCGACGAACTGCTGCACCGGGTCGACGCGGTCACGCTCGACGACGTCAACGCACTCGCCGCCGACCTGCTCAGCCGACCCATGTCGCTGGCCGTGGTCGGCCCGTTCGACGACTCGGACTTCGTCGCCTGACCCGGCCGCCCGGGTGCGGCCGTCGTACCGGCGGGGTGCCGGCGTCCCGATTGGGATAGGTTGTGCCGCGTGACTGACGAGCAGGAGAAGGGCGCGACCGGGCCGATCCGGGTCGGTGTGCTGGGTGCCCGGGGCCGGATGGGCCTCGAGGTGTGCAGGGCCGTCGACGGCGCCGCCGACATGGAACTGGTGACCTCGGTCGACCAGGGCGACCCGTTGACCGCCGTGGCGGACGCCGGTGCGCAGGTGGTCGTCGACTTCACCACCCCGGACGTGGTGATGGACAACCTGCGCTGGTGCGTGGACCACGGCGTGCACGCGGTCGTCGGCACCACCGGCTTCACCGGGCAGCGGCTGGACCAGGTGCGGGACTGGCTCGGCGGCAGGCCGGAGCTGGGTGTGGTGATCGCCCCGAACTTCGGCATCGGCGCGGTGCTGATGATGCAGTTCGCCACCCGTGCGGCCCGGCACTTCGAGTCCGTCGAGATCATCGAGCAGCACCACCCGCGCAAGCTCGACGCGCCCAGCGGCACCGCCACGCACACCGCCCGCCTGGTCGCGGC
>NZ_SISL01000682.1:0-2139 GCF_004307965.1 Verrucosispora sp. SN26_14.1
GGTCGGGGACAGCGGCGGCACCTCGGCGCGACCGACGGCGCTGGACCGGCTGCGGGTGGGTGGCGGCTGGTGGTCGAGGCCGATGTCACCCGGGTACCGCTGGCCCGGGAACTGGGGTTCCCACTCGGCCGTCGGTTCGACGACCCAGGACGGATCGGCGGGGCCGGGCCACCGGTCGGCGTAGCCGCGACTCATCCGCCGGGCCCGTCGCTGCGGCCGGGACATCGCCGGGTGGCGGCGTGGGCTGCGGCACGGTGGTCGCGGGCCGGTCCGGCGGACGGGACGGCACCGGAACGCAACGTCGCGGCTGACCACGGGACCGACGTCCGCCCGCTCACGGGCGCGCCCCGGTGGTCGGCTCGCGTCCGCTCGCTCACGCCGATGTCACCTCGTCGGAAATGGTCGCGCTGGGCACCCCCGCAGGCCGGTCAAGTCGCTCGTGCCGGCACTGAATGGCTGCGCATGGAGGGTAGCGGCGCGGGCTCGTTCACCGCCACTGCGGCGCCCTCGTCGAACTCAAACGTTATCCTATTGATCAGGACATTTAGGTCTTTGGTGGGGTCGGACTTCCGGCGATCCGCCACCCTTGGTCGACTCGCCGTCGCGGCACCCGTGCCGGGTCAGGGATGCTCCATCACCAGCACCGCGAAGGTACCGGGCGCGAGTGCCTCGTAGCGGTGCGGGGCGTCGCCGGGGAAGGTCGCGTAGTCGCCCGGGTCGAGCTCCACCTGGTCCCGCTCGGGGCCGCAGCGCAGTCGCCCGGAGCCCACCACCACGTGTTCCACGCTGCGCGGGGTGTGCGGGTCGGCGGTACGCACCCGGCCCGGCTCCAGCTCGATCAGGTACACGTCCCGACGGGCGTGGGCGGCTCCGGCGGTCAACAGCGTGCCGACGAAGTCGGCGTGCTCGGAGCGGATCCGGGGGCCGTCCCCGGCCCGGATCACCCGGACCGTGGTGGCCGGCGGCTCGACCAATCGGCTGAACGGCACGTCGAGCGCCACCCCCAGCGCCCAGAGTGTCTCCACGCTGGGATTGCCGACGCCGGACTCCAGTTGCGACAGCGTCGACTTGGCGATGCCGGCCCGCCGGGCGAGCTCGGTGAGGGAGATGCCCACCCGCTGCCGCTCGTAGCGGAGGGCGGCGGCGATGGTGGCCAACGGGGGAGAGGGTTCGGGGGCCATGGTTCGCTCCGTCGGTCATGCTGTTCTATTTGACGAACATCAGCGGCGTGTTCATCATGATGAACCATGCGTACGCCAGAACGAACGCCGGGGGCGGGCGTACTCCGGGACGTCGCCGCCATCGCGGCGGCGATGGTCGCCGTGGGCGCCTCGTTCGGCGCGGTCGCCGTGGCCGCCGGGATCCCCGGCTGGGCCGCCGTGACGATGTCGGTGCTGGTGTACGCGGGCGGCGCGCAGTTCATGGCAGTCGGGTTGCTGGCCGCCGGCAGCCCGGTCGCCGCCGTCCTCGCCGGACTGCTGCTCAACGCCCGGCATCTGCCGTTCGGGCTGACCCTCGGTGACACGATCGGCCGTCGGCTGCGGCGCCGCCTGCTCGGCAGCCACCTGATGACCGACGAGGCGACCGCGTTCACCCTGGCCCGGCCGCCCGGTGCCGACCGTCGCCGGGCGTTCTGGCTCGCCGGTGTGCTGCTCTTCCTGGCCTGGAACGCCGGCACCGTGCTCGGTGTGCTGGCTGGCGGGGTGGCCGGTGACCCGGCCGCGCTCGGACTGGACGCGGCCTTCCCCGCCGGCCTGATCGCCCTGCTGCTGCCCAGCCTGCGTGACCCCGAGACCCGACGGATGGCGCTGGCCGGTGCCCTGGTGGCGGTACTCACCACACCGCTGCTCCCCGCCGGCCTGCCGGTGCTGCTCGCGCTGGCCGGGCCGGGGCTGCTGGCCGTCCGGCGCATCCGGGCACGCCCGACACCGGTCGACGCACCGGAGATGACCGCGCCGGGAACCACTCCGCCGGAGATCACGCCACCGAGGGCTGCGCCACCAGGGGCTGCCACACCGGGGACCGATCCGGTGCCGGCCGGGCGAGGGGAGAAGGAGCCGTGCTGATCGCCGCGATCGTGGCGCTGGCCGTCGGGACGTACGCCTTCCGGGTCGCCGGGGCGGTCTCTTATACCCAGCT
>NZ_SISL01000683.1:0-2184 GCF_004307965.1 Verrucosispora sp. SN26_14.1
GGGACGAGCGGGTACCGGCCGCCGCGACCGGCGGAAGGGCGGACTGAGGTGAGTACGGCGTCGCCGGACCGGGCCACCCCCCGTACCGTGCCCGAGCTGCTGGACTGGCGTACCGCCCTGCACCCCGAGCGGGTGGCGGTCGAGGTGCACGGGGTGGCCGAGCTGACCTTCGCCGACTGGTCCGCCGGGGCGGGGGCCGTCGCCGCCGCCCTGTCCCGGCGCGGCCTGCGTCGTGGCGACCGCGTCGGCCTCTACTTCGGCGCCCGGGACTGGACCTGGTTCGCCGTCGCGTACGTCGGGGTGCTGCGCGCCGGTGGCGTCGCCGTGCCACTCTCCGACCGGCTCGCCGCCGGACAGCTCGGACACGCCCTGGACCACTGCGCGGCCACCGCCGTGCTGCACGGCGACGACACCCCCGCCCCGCCGGTGCCGTCCGGCCTGCCGGTCTGGACCTGCGCCGAGCTGCTGGCCGAGGCACACCGTGACGGCGAGTCGGTCGCCCGACCCGGTGACCTCGCGCAGATCCTCTACACCTCGGGCACCACCGGACGTCCCAAGGGGGTCGCCGCCAGCCACGCCAACCTCACCGCCGGTGCCCCGCAGCACCCACGCCGGCTGGCCCTGGCCCACTCGGACCGGTTCCTGCACGCCTTCGCGATCGGCACCAACGCCGGGCAGACCATGCTGCTCAACGCGGTGACCGCGAAGGCCGCCGCACTCACCCTGCCCCGGTTCACCCCGGCCCGGTTCGCCCGACTGGTCGAGGCCCCCGGGACCGGCACCGTCTTCGTCGTCCCGTCGATCGCCGTCGAGCTGCTCGACTCCGGTGCCCTGCGCGGGCGGGACACCAGCGGCGTACACCTGATCGGCTCCACCGCCGCGTTCCTCGCGCCGGCGGTCGCGGCCCGGCTCGCCGAGACGTTCCCGCAGGCCACCATCGTCAACTACTACACCTCCACCGAGGCGGCACCGGCCCAGACCACCATGATCTGGGACCCGTCCCGGCGGGACGCGGTCGGTCGACCGGTCGGCGGCCGGCTCATGGTCGCCGACGCCGACGGTAGGCCGCTGCCCGCCGGCACGACCGGTGACGTCTGGCTGCGGGCGCCCTTCCCCCGCGCCTACTTCCGCGACGAGGCGGCCAACCGGGCCACCTTCCGCGACGGATGGGTCCGCATGGGGGATGTCGGCCGGGTCGACGCCGACGGCTACCTGTACCTCACCGACCGGCACCAGGACGTGATCAAGACCGGCGCGTTCAAGGTCTCCACCCTGGAGGTCGAGGCGGCGCTGCACGACCATCCCCTGGTCGCCCAGGTCGCCGTCGTCGGTGTCCCGCATCCGGTGCTCGGCACCGCCGTGGCCGCCGCCGTGGTGCCCCGGCCGCAGGCCACCCCGGACGGCCTGTCCCTGCCCGCGCTGCGCGGATTCCTCGCCGACCGACTGGCCGACTACCAGCTGCCCGCCCGGCTCCTGCTCCTCGACGAGCTGCCCCGCAACGAGGGCGGCAAGGTGCTCAAGCGGCAGCTCACCGACCTCTTCGAGAACTGACCACCACCAGCACAACCCAGGGAGCACATGTGGGCACCGCCGAGGCGACCTCCGCACAGCACGCCGTCTGGTTCACCGAGCGGGCCGGGGTCGCCGGCACGGCCTACCACATGGCGGTCGGCGTACGGTTCGCCGCCGGACTCGACCGTCGGGCCCTCGTCGCGGCCTGCGCCTCGGTGACCGACCGGCATCCCATCCTCGCGGCCAGGATCGTCGGCGACGACGACGGCACCCCGCGCCTGGCACCGGCCGACACCCGTCCGACGGTCGGCTTCGCGGAACTGACCGACGCCCGGGTGACCGAGGAGATCGCCCGGACGTACGACCTGACGACCGGACCACTGGCCCGGTTCACCCTGCTCACCGACGCCGACGACACGCACCTGCTGCTCGTCACCGCACACCATCTGGTCTTCGACGGCATGTCGAAGGACATCCTGCTCCGGGACCTGGCCGCCGCGTACGCCGCCGCCCGTGACGGTGCCACCGTGGACCCCGGGCCCCGACCCGACGAGTACGCCGGCCTCGCCACCGCCGAACAGCAACGCGTCGCCGTCGACCTGCCCGCCGCCCGCGACCACTGGCGGCGGCACTGGTCCGGGCCCGGTGAGGTGGTCCTGCCCGGCCTGCGGC
>NZ_SISL01000684.1:0-2171 GCF_004307965.1 Verrucosispora sp. SN26_14.1
GGTCGAGCGCGGGCGGGGCGGGCTGGGCGGCCAGTGCCCGCAGGTCCACCCAACGCCAGGCGGCCAGGGCGGTGGAGGCGCCTGCGGCGGCGGCCCAGGCGGCGTCGGCGAGGCCGATACCGGCGTACGGGGTCAGGATGACGGTGGCACCGCCGAGCCCACCGGCCAGTACGCTCCACCGGCGGGCGGAGCGGCGAAGCTTGCCCAGCCGGCGGAAGTAGCGGGTGCGCTCGTCTGTTGCCACCGTCGCCTCCTTGACGCCTCGGTTCAGCCGGCGGCGCTGGCGTCGCCGGGGTTGCGATCCCGGTTCATGCTGGCGCGCAGCTCGTCGAGGCGGGCCACACCGGGGTCGTTGGTCTGCGCGGCGGGCTGCTGGCCACCGACGGCGTCCCGGTCGGCGGTGCCGCCGAGCTGCTCACCGGCCATGCTGGCGCGGATCTGGTCGAGTCGGGCCGACCCGGCCACGTCCAGCGTAGCCTTCTGGATCTCCAGCATCCGGCCCTCGGCCGAGTTGCCGGCCAGCTCGGCGCGGCCCATCGCGGTGGAGTAGCGGCGTTCGATGCGGTCGCGGACCTCGTCCAGGCTGGGCGTGCTGCCGGGAGCGGTGAGCGCCGACATGGACTCCAGCGAGGAGGCCACCGTCTCCTGCATCTTGGCCTGTTCGAGCTGGCTGAGCAGCTTGGCCCGCTCGGCGAGCTTCTGCTGGAGGATCATCGAGTTGTTCTCGACCGCCCGGCGGGCCTGGCCGGCGGCGGCGAGCGCCTGGTCGTGCAGGGTCTTGAGGTCCTCGGCGGCCTGCTCCGAGGAGACGAGCTGGCTGGCGAGCGTCTGCGCGGACTGCTCGTAGCGTCCGGCCTCGGTCTCGTCGCCCTTCGCCCGGGCCTGGTCGGCGAGGACCAGCGCCTGCCGGGCGTTGCTCTGCAACCGCTCGACGTCCGACATCTGCCGGGAGAGCTTCATCTCCAGTTGCCGCTGGTTGCCGATCACCGCGGCGGCCTGCTGCACGAGCGCCTGGTGTTGCCGGTGCGCCTCGTCGATCGCCTGCTGGAGCTGCACCTTGGGATCGGCGTGCTCGTCGATTCGGGCGCCGAAGAGCGCCATCAGGTACTTCCACCCCTTGACGAACGGGTTCGCCATCTCCGCCGTATCCCCTCAGTCACGTTCGCTGCGCCAACCGCCATGTCCGGCCGGCCCAGCTCGGCCACCGGCGATGGTGGGTCCATCGTCCCCGCCGAGCGCCAGCACGGCATCCGTACCGGCGCGAGGGGGACGCTGCGATCAACCCTACGCGGCGGTCGCCACCTCGACCATCGGCCGGCGGCTCACGCGGTGTGGAACACGCTCAGGCGGCGCAGACCACGTCCCGCTCGGTGCGCTCGGCGGAGCGGACCCGGGTGCTGCGCAGGGTCGCCTTGAGCGGGGACTCCTGGCGCACCGCGACCGCGACGGAGCCGTCCGAGCTGACCTGGCGGACCGGTCGACCGGTGGACTTGTGCACCGCCGTCGCGCCGACCGGAGTCGCCTCGGCCGGCTCGTCCTGCACCGGCACCAGCACGCCCGGCAGCTGCTCGGCGAGGGCGACGGTGTCGCTGACCTCGCGCAACAGCTCGGACAGACGGGCGCCGAGGGCGTCGCAGATCGCGGCGAGCAGTTCGCTTGAGGGTTCCTTCTGGCCGCGTTCGATCTCGGACAGGTAGCCCAGGCTGACGTTGGCGGCGGAAGAGACCTCGCGCAGCGTGCGGTGCTGCCCCTGCCGGCGCGCCCGTAGTGCGTCACCGATCACCCGGCGTAGCAGGACCATCGCACCTCCCCTGAGGGACACAGTTCGCCCGGCCGCCGGCCCGGTGGTGCGCACCGGCTCCGACTGTCGGAGCTTTCCCGCAACCGTACCCGTTGTGGGCCGCCGCGACATCCCGCCCCGCCCTCCTAGCTTGCGGCAGCGGCGTCCTTCTGCACGTGGGCGGTGACCATCCGCAGCGCCTCGGTGACGGTTTCGCCCCGAATGTGGTCCCGGCTGCCGTCCAGGTGGAGTTCGCGGACCTCGCTGCCGTGCGGGCCGGCGACCGCGACGTAGACCAACCCGACCGGCTTGCCGTCCTGCGGCTCCGGGCCGGCGACGCCGGTGGTGGCCAGGCCCCAGTCGGCGCCGCAGCGCCGCCGTCCGCCCTCGG
>NZ_SISL01000685.1:0-2166 GCF_004307965.1 Verrucosispora sp. SN26_14.1
GCCGGGTGGGGCCGCGACCGCCGGGGCCGCGCACGGGAGCGCCGCCGGTCGGGAGCCAGGTGGACGCGTGGAAAGCGACTGACCGGGTACGGACCGGACATGCGGATCGTGGTGGTGGGCGCGAGCGGCAACATGGGTACGGCACTGCTGCGCCGGTTGTGGCGTGAGCGCGGTGTGGAGATCGTCGGGGTGGCGCGGCGGCTGCCGCACGCGGGGGCTGGTGAGCCGTACGCGGGGGTGCGGTGGCACTCGTGCGACATCGGGCGGGCCGGTGCCGTTGACGAGTTGACCGAGGTATTCGCCGGGGCGGACGCGGTGGTGCACCTGGCCTGGCAGATCCAGCCCAGCCACGACCAGCAGGTGTTGCGGCGTACCAATGTGGGCGGCAGCCGGAATGTCGTGGACGCGGTGCTGCGGGCGGGCGTACCGGCGCTGGTGTACGCGTCGTCGGTGGGGGCGTACGCGCCGGGGCCGAAGAACCTGCCGATCAGCGAGCGGTGGCCGGCGACCGGGGTGGCCGAGTCGTCGTACAGCCGGGACAAGGCGGCAGTGGAGGAGATGCTCGACGGGGTCGAGCGGACCCGTCCGGAGCTTCGGGTGGTACGCCTGCGGCCGGGGTTGATCTTCCAGCGGGAGGCGGGTACGGAGATCAGCCGCTACTTCCTGGGGCCACTGGTGCCGGTGCGGCTGCTCCGGTTCGGGCGGCTGCCGTTGGTGCCGGCCAACCGCCGGCTGCGGATGCAGGCGGTGCACGCCGACGACGTGGCCGACGCGTACGCCCGGGCGATTCTGGGTGACGCGCGCGGCGCCTTCAACGTCGCCGCGGACCCGGTGTTGACGCCGGAGCTGGTGGCCCGGCACTTCCACGGCTGGACGGTGCCGGTGGCCGCCCCGGTGCTGCGGACGGCTGCCGCGCTGACCTGGCGGGCCCGGCTGCAACCGGTCGACGCGGGGTGGGTGGAGTTGGCGTTGAACGCGCCGCTGATGTCCAGCGAGCGCGCCGAGACCGAGCTGGGCTGGCGGCCACGCGTGGACGCGGTCACCGCGCTCAAGGAGTTGGTGGCGGGCATGGCGGAGCGCGCCCACACGGCCAGTCCGCCGCTCTCCGCCACCCCCGACCTGCCCGGCCGTCCCGCCGCCCTCCTCAAGGCCCGCCCCGCCGGCCAGGGCAACCCCTACTGACTCAGCGGATGGTGGAGGCGGTGATGGTGGGGCCGGAGCCGGCGCCCTGGTAGAAGATGCCGGGGTGGGTCTGGAAGCCGTGGCTGGGGTTGCGGCGCAGGGTCGACTTCTCGATGCGCAACGTGCCGGTGCGGTTGTTGCTGACGAAGAAGATCGCCCCGCCGCACTCCTTGGCGTCGTTCCCCTCGATCAGGGTGCCGGCGACGCGGACCGAGAATTCGTTGCCGTCGGCGTAGATCGCGCCGCCGCTGCCGCCGCCGGGAGTGCCGGAGCGGGCCGGGTTGGCGCCGGTGCCGACGGCCGCGTTGTCCCGCAGCACGCTGTTCAGGATGACCCAGGAGACGCCGATGCTGCTCAGTGCGCCGCCGTTGGCGCAGGTGCCGCCGGTGAAGGTGCTGTCGACCACGTACACCGGTTGGCCGTCGTGCTGGTCGAGCACCCGGATGGCGGCGCCGCCCACGTCGGGGCCGGTGCGGTCGCAGCGGTTGCCGACGAAGTGCGAGTCGACCACCTTGAGCCGCCCGCCGCGTACGAAGATCGCGCCACCGCCGCCACCGTCGACGCGCTGGCCGGTGGCGTCGCCGTCGGCGAAGGTCAGGTTCTGCACGGTGAGCTGCGGGTGGTCCTGGTTCTGGCAGCGCGCGGTGGTCCAGCCCTGGAGCGGGTCGCAGGTGTTCATGTAGAGGATGCGGCGCTTGCCCTGCCCGCTGAGCGTGATCTTGCCGCCGCCGTCCAGCACCACCTTCGGGCCGTTGGCGTTGCGGACCTTCGCGGTCGCCGCCATCGTGATGGTCACCGGGTCGGGGCCGCAGTCGAAGGTGATGATCCCGCCGGCCGCGACCGCCCGCACCACCGCTGCCGAGGTGCAACTGGCCGGGGTGCCGTCACCGATGGTGCGGGTCGGGTTCGAGGTGTCGACGGCCTGGGCCACGGCGGGCACGGGGGCCGCGTCGGCCGGGGGCGCGCTGGCGCGTACGCCCGGGT
>NZ_SISL01000686.1:0-2164 GCF_004307965.1 Verrucosispora sp. SN26_14.1
GCCGGGGACGATCGTCCCCGGCCCCGCCCGTTGCACCCGTCCAGGTCAGGGCTTGGTGCTGCCCGGACCGGCCCAGTCCGTACCGCCCGGACCGGCCCAGTCGGTGCCGTCCTTGCCCGACCCCGGCACCTCGCCGACGATGCCCTGCGCCTGCAGGAGCGCGAGGGTCGCGGCGTCCACGTCCACCGAGTCACCGGCCGGATGGGTGACTCCGTTACCGTCGGTCCAGTCACTCTTCAACATGACGTACACCATGAGGCTGTCCCCCTGCTCAGCGTGTCCACTTGATCGGCTGCCTGAATCTAGCCGTTCGGTACGCGTCGGACCGCCCGGAGGAGTGTCCACAAGCCAACAGCCCGGTACCCGACAGTCCACCGGGCAGCGATACTCGGACCTGCGCCCCCGGGCGTCGGGGGCTCGCCAGTGGAGGGTGTCATCGCCGCACAGTGTGATCGCTGTGGACGCACCGCCGCCGACGGCGACCGCTTCTGCGGTGGCTGCGGTGCGGAGCTCGGCGCCGTCTGCCCGCACTGCCTGAACCCACTCGCCGCCGACGTGGCCTTCTGCACCTCCTGCGGCACGCCCCGGGCCGGCAGCGACCGCCCCGCCCCGCTCCCCCAGGAGGACCGCCGCCGGGTCAGCGTCCTCTTCGTCGACCTGATCGATTTCACGCCGTACGTCGAGCGGGCCGACCCGGAGCTGGTCCGGGGCATGCAGACCGGGTTCTTCTCCGCCGCCCGCCGGGTGGTCGGGCAGTACGGCGGGGTGGTGGAGAAGTACATCGGCGACGCGGTGATGGCCCTGTTCGGCGCACCGGTGGCCACCGAGACCGACGCGTTGCGCTGCGTCCGCGCCGGTCTGGAGCTGCAACGGGTGCTGACCCGGTTCACCCCCACCGGCACCGACGGCCTGCGCTTCCGGGTCGGGGTGGCGACCGGTGAGGCGCTCGTCGACGTGGCGGCGGCCCGCGACGGCGGGCAGGCGATCGTCGCCGGCGACGTGGTGAACACCGCCTCCCGCCTGCAGTCGGTCGCCCCGCCCGGCGGGGTGCTGGTGGACGGGACCACGCACGCGCTCACCCGGGACACCATCCGCTACGACGAGCAGCCCCCGGTCACGCTGCGCGGCCGGTCCGCGCCGACGGAGGTGTGGCTGGCCCTGTCCGCGGTACGCCAGCAGGCCACCGACCGGGAGCCGGACACCACGCCGCTGATCGACCGCGAGCACGAGCTGGGCATGCTCGTCAACGCGCTGCACCGCAGCCTGCGCGACCGCCGCCCGCAGGTGGTCACCGTCTTCGGCCGGGCCGGCATCGGCAAGAGCCGGCTGGTACGCGAGCTGCACCGGCACACCGGCCGGCTGGTGGACGAGCCGCTGACCTGGCGGATCGGCCGCTGCCCGCCGTTCGGGGAGAACGTCACGTTCGCCGCGCTGGCCGACGTCGTCAAGGCCGAGGCGGGCATCCTGGACACCGATCCGGCCACCAGCGCCGCGCAGCGGCTCGCCGGGGCGGTCGCCGAGCTGGTCGGTCCCGGCGAGCGCGACCGGGTCGCCGACGCGCTGCGTCCGCTGGTCGGGCTGGCCGGTACGCCGCTGCCGGCCGAGGAGGCCGAGTCGGCCTGGCGGCGTTTCCTGCTGGCACTGGCCGCCCGCCGACCGACCGTGCTGGTCTTCGAGGACCTGCACTGGGCCGACGACGCCATGCTGCGCTTCGTGGAACTGCTCGGCGCGGCCGCCCGGGACGTGCCGCTGCTGCTGCTCTGCACCGCCCGTCCCGAGCTGGTCGACCGCGATCCGAGCTGGGCGGGGACGATCACCGGCTCGGTGACCATCACCCTGCCGCCGCTGCGGGACACCGGCATCGCCGCGTTGTACGCGCACATGTTCGGCCAGGCCGCCTTCTCGGCCGACCTGTTGACCCCGCTGATCGAGGTGGCCGGCGGCAACCCGCTCTACGCGCACGAGTACGTCCGGATGCTGATCGAGCAGGGCGCGTTGCGGCAGTCGGGGCGCGGCTGGTCGCTGGAGAAGCACCTGGACCTGCCGATGCCGGAGAGCGTGCACGCGGTCATCGCCAACCGGGTCGACCTGCTCGACCCGAAGGACCGGGCGGTGCTGCTGGCCGCGGCGGTGGTCGGCGTGCAGTTCTGGCCCTGTCTCTGAT
>NZ_SISL01000687.1:0-2163 GCF_004307965.1 Verrucosispora sp. SN26_14.1
GCAGAACCACACCGGCCGCGCTGGCCGCCGGCACCGCGAGCGCCGGGTGCCGGGGCAACGCCCTGGCCCAGAACGACCGGGGTACGAAGACGGCGATCACGGCGGAGAGGAGGATGCCGAAGACCAGGAACGGCACCGCCTGCACCATGATCGAGACGAACACGGTGGTCCACGTCTGGATGCGGGGATCGTCGAGCGCCCCGGCCAACGGATCACGAAAGATGATCAGCAGGACCAGCAGCGCCGCCAGGATCTCCACCGAACCGATCCGGTCGCCGAGCCAACGTCGGGGCGGCTCGCCGCCGCCCGGCCCGGCCGGACGTTCCTCGGTGGCCACGCCCGTCGGACGACCCTCCGGTTCACCGGCCGGCACGGCATGGTCCGTGTCTGTGCTCACCCTGCCGCCTCTCGGCCCTCGTGGATCGGCGGCCTGAGATTACCGTCCGGAGCCGATGACGTCGATGGATGTCACGAAACCGGGCGGGTTCCCCCGCCCGGTGGGCGCCTCCGGAACCAACGGTCGTCGGCAACCGGCATGACCTGCGTAGATCACATTGTCCGTCGATCTTCGAAGGTGTTAGCGTCGGCGGGACAACACCACCTCCGACAGGGGAGCGCACAGCGCTGAGAGTGCGGGTCCGCCCGCAGACCCTCCGTACCTGATCTGGGTAATGCCAGCGCAGGGAGTTCGGTCCACCTCCAGCCCGCCACGCCCGGCCACGCCGGACGCGGCGTGCGTCTTGCCTGGTTCGACACTGGACTGGGAGCACTCATGAGCCAACCGACCACCACCCGGTGGCGCACCGTCGACATCGTCGTGGCCGCGGTGATCGCCGTCGGCTTCGGTGTCATCTTCTGGGCCTGGGGCCTGCTCTGGCGGGCGGTCGACCCGGCCTTCGCCTTCTTCCCGGCCAGCCAGGCCGTCATGTACGGCGTCTGGCTGGTCCCGGCGGTGCTCGGCGGGCTGGTGATCCGCAAGCCGGGTGCCGCGCTGTTCTGCGAGGCGGTCGCGGCGACGGTCTCCGCGTTGCTGGGCTCCGAGTGGGGCGGTGTCACCATCGTCCAGGGCCTGATCCAGGGCCTCGGGGCGGAGATGGCCTTCGCCGCCTTCCGGTACCGCTCGTTCCGGCTGCCGACGGCGCTGCTCGCCGGCGCGATGACCGGCCTCGGCGCCGCCCTGTTCGACTTCTTCACCTGGAACGCCGCGTACGAGCTGGGCACCTACCGCATCCCGTACGCGCTGCTCACCGTGCTCAGCGCCACCGTGATCGCCGGTGCCGGCGGCTACGCGCTCACCAAGGCGCTCGCCGGCACCGGCGTCCTGGACCGCTTCCCCGCCGGTCGCGAGCGGAACCTGGTCTGACCACGCCCGGTGGAGCCGGTCCGACCGGCTCCACCGGGCCACCGGCGGGTCGGGGACGAAAGCGGGGGTGGCGGATGGGTGAGGTGCGGCTGCGCGGCTTCGGCTGGCGCCACGCCGGGCGGCACGCCTGGGCGGTGCGCGGCGTGGACCTGCGGGTACGCCGAGGCGAGCGGCTGCTGCTGCTCGGGCCCTCCGGCGCCGGCAAGAGCACCCTGCTCGCCGCGCTGGCCGGGCTGCTGCCGGAGGACTCCGGCGAGCGGGAGGGCAGCATCGAGATCGACGGCCGGCCGCCCGCCGATACCCGCGAACGGGTCGGCATCGTCTTCCAGGATCCGCAGTCCCAGCTCGTCATGGCCCGCAGCGGCGACGACGTGGCGTTCGGGCTGGAGAACCGGGGCGTACCCGCCACGCAGATCTGGCCCCGGGTGGACGAGGCGCTGCGCCGGGTCGGCTTCCCGTACCCCCGCGACCGCCCCACCGCCGCGCTCTCCGGCGGCGAACAGCAGCGGCTCGCCCTGGCCGGCGTGCTCGCGCTCCGTCCCCACCTGCTGCTGCTCGACGAACCCACCGCCAACCTCGACCCGGCCGGGGCCGACCTGGTCCGTGCCGCCGTGGGCCGCGCGGTCGACGGCGACACCACCCTGATCCTGGTCGAGCACCGGGTGGCCGACGCCCTGCCGCTGGTCGACCGGGTGGTGGTGCTCGACGCCGGTGGCGGCGTCCGCGTCGACGGCCCGCCGGAGGCCGTGTTCGCCGCCCACGGCGACGCCCTCGCCGCCGACGGCGTCTGGGTGCCCGGC
>NZ_SISL01000688.1:0-2158 GCF_004307965.1 Verrucosispora sp. SN26_14.1
GCGGTGGTCCGGCAGACCCTCGGCGGCGCGCTGGCCGCGCTGGCGCCGTCGGTCGAGAGTCTGGCCGTCGCCGCCGACGAGCAGGTCACCGCCGCCGACGCTCTGGACGAACGGGTGCTGGCCGCCTACCGGGCGGCGAACCGGATGGTCGAGCAGGGTCTGCGCGACGGACGGCTGCTCCGGGGCGAGGTGTTGGCCCGGTGGCAGGAGTTCATCGGCACCAGTGACCTCTTCCGCAGCCTGGAGGCGCGGATCGGACGGCTGCGTGACCGCCTCACGGCGGCGTTCAGCCGACGCCCGGCCCCGGCCGTGGAGTTGCGCGACGCCATCGAGTCCCAGTTGACGACGTTGCTGCGGGGCGTGGCCGCCGAGGCGGCCGAGCACGCGTACACCGGGTGGAAGGCGCATCCGGCGGGTGCCGCACTACTCACACCGGATCTGGCACACCACGCGGCCGACCTGCCCGAACGGGCCGAGCGGCTGGTCCGGGACTGGCAACGCGGGGTGCTGGAACTGGTCCGGGCCGAGGGCGGTGACCGGCGTTTCGTGGCCCGTACGGCGGCGTACGCGGTCAACGCCACCGGGTTGGCCGTCATGATCGCGGTGTTCGCCTCGACGGCGTTCATCCCGACCGGCCTGGAGGTCGCCACCGGGGCCGGGACCACCGTCGCCGGGCAGGCCGTACTCCAGGCGATCTTCGGCGACCAGGCGGTGCGGACGCTGGCCGCGAAGGCTCGGGAGGACCTGCTGGACCGGGTACACGCGCTGCTCGACGAGGAGGCCGCCCGATACCTGGACCGGACCGACCAGGCCCGGCCGGCGGCCCGGCACGCGACGGCGCTGCGCGAGGCGGCCGCTCAGGTGGAGGCGGCCCGGACGCGCAGCGGCTTCGCCACGGACGATCGCAGTGGGGCGGCGGCGTGATGGGCATGGGGGGACGCCTCCGCGAGGCGTTGCGGATCAGCGACGGACGGGTGGACGCGGACCAGTTGGTCGCCCGCCTGGAGGCGGTGCACCGCTTCCTCGGCCTGGTCGACGGATACCTGCCGGACACCCCGTTGAGCCCGGCACGCACCCTGGTGGAGCGGGCCGGCACCCGGTTGTCGCTCTCCCGCGACCACACCGTCGTCGCGCTGGCCGGGGCGACCGGCAGCGGCAAGTCGAGCCTGTTCAACGCGATGGCCCGGATGGACCTGTCGCCGGTCGGGGTACGCCGTCCCACCACCGGCGTGACCCACGCCTGCGTGTGGGGTCCGCTCGACGGCGGCACCCGGCTGCTCGACTGGCTCGGTGTGCTGCCCAAGCACCGCTTCGTGCGGGAGAGCCTGCTCGACGGCGACGACGAGTCCACCCTGCACGGGCTGATCCTGCTCGACCTGCCGGACTTCGACTCGGTGCAGCACTCGCACCGCCTGGAGGTGGACCGGCTGCTCGGCCTGGTCGACCTGGTGGTCTGGGTGGTCGACCCGGAGAAGTACGCCGACCGGGTGGTGCACGCCGCCTACCTGCGCGAGTTCCAGCGGCACCGGGACGTCACGCTGGTCGTGCTCAACCAGGCCGACCGGCTGCCCCCGGCCGAGGTCCCCCGGGTGCTGGCCGACCTGCGCCGGCTGCTCGACGCGGACGGGCTGGACGGGGTGCCGTTGCTGGCCACCACGATCGTCGACCCGAGCGGCCCCGAGGTGCTGCGGGCGGAACTGGAACGCACGGTCGTCGAGCGGCAGGCGGCACTGCGTCGACTCACCGGCGACCTGGACGCGGTCGTCGACGCGTTGGACGGGATGGTCGGGGCACCCCGGTCGGCCCTCCCGGCCGACGATCCGGCGGTGGCCAAGCTGGACCGGGCGTTGAGCGCGGTGGCCGGGGTGCCGACCGTGCTCAGTGCGGTCGAGCAGGCATACCGGCACCGGGCCGCGTCGCGCACCGGCTGGCCGCTGGTGCGGTTCTGGCGGCGGCTGCGACCCGATCCGCTGCGTCGGCTGCACCTGCCCGGTCCGCAGCCCGTCGCGGACGATCCCGAGCGGGCTCTGGCCGCCGCGACGTCCGTGCCCGAGCCCGGTGCGGCCGACAAGTCGGCGCTGGCCCTGGCACTGCGTACGGTGGCCGAGCGGGCCGGGGAGGGGTTGCCGAGCGCCTGGCCGGCGGCGGTGAGCGCGGC
>NZ_SISL01000689.1:0-2154 GCF_004307965.1 Verrucosispora sp. SN26_14.1
GGGCTGCTCTGCGCCGACGCCTCGGTGGCCCCGCCGGACGCCGACCGACCGGACTGGTACGCCGTCGGCGATCCGGTGGAGGCGGCGCTGGTGACCTTCGCGGCCCGTTGCGGGCTGGACCCGGTCTCCACCCGGACGGCCTGGCCACGGATCGCCGCCCGCCCCTTCGACCGCCGGTTGCGCCGGACGACCATGGTGCACCGCTGCTGCGACCGCCGGTACCTGGTGGTCTGCACGGGTACGCCGGAGGGGGTGCTGCGCATGCCGCTGCTCGACGCCGTCGACGGGGACGTGACCACCCTGACCGCCGCCGCGCAGCGGATGGCCGACACCGGGCTGCGGGTGCTGGCGCTGGCGGCGGCCCTGGTGGGGACGGCACCGGTCGACACCGCCCACCCGGTCGGGTTGCGTCCGCTGGGGCTGGTCGCGGTCGGTGATCTCGCGGAGTCCGCCGGCCGACCCGGCCACCCGGACCGGAACCGTGGTCCACGGACCGTGGCCGCGCCGGGTGGGTCAGGCTGGTAGCGAGCGGGCATGGTGTGTCGGGGCCGGTCCCGGCCGGGGACGGCCCCGACAATTGGGCAGAGGCGAATCTGGAGGGCCGATGAATCGACCTGTCGTGGTGGGGGTGGACGGATCACCGCCGAGCCTGGTCGCCGCGGAACACGCGGCACAGGCCGCGGTCTGGCGGTCCCGCCCGCTGCACCTGGTGCACGGTTACCTGCACCCGCTCGGCTACGGGGTGCCGATCAACCCGTACGAGGTGGGGGTGCCGGCACCGACCGAGGACGGCCGGAAGATGCTCGAACAGACCTCCGCCGAGCTGGCCGACCGGTGGCCGGGGCTCACCGTCGAGGTACGCCAGGTGGCCGGAGGCCCAGGCGCGACGCTTGTCGAGGAGTCCCGGCGGGCGGAACTGGTCGTGGTGGGCAGCCGGGGTCTCGGCGGCTTCGCGGGGCTGCTGCTCGGTTCGGTCGGCACCCAGGTCGCCGCGCACGGCCACTGTCCGGTGCTGGTGGTCCGGCCGCCGGACCGTCCCCTGCCGACGGAGGGGCCGGTGCTGGTCGGGGTGGACGGCTCCGAGTCGGCCGAACTGGCCCTCGGGTACGGCGCCGAGGAGGCGGTCCGGCGCGGCGGCACGCTGGTGCTGGCGCACGTCGCCGACGAGCGACACACGGACGACGGCGGGGAGGCGGCGGCACTGCTGGCCACGGCGGCGGCCTCGGCCCGGGGCAGCCACCCGGGGCTGACCGTGGCGGAGCGGTTGATCACCGCGGCGAAGCCGGACCAGGCGCTGATCGAGGCGACGTCCGACGCGGCCCTGGTGGTGGCGGGCTCCCGTGGTCGGGGCGGCTTCGCCGGCCTGCTGCTCGGCTCGGTCAGCCAGGCGCTGGTGCAGCACGCCCGCTGCCCGGTGCTGGTCGCCCACCCGCACGGACCGGAGGTCTGAGTCACCGACGCCCTCGCCGTGGTCACGGCGAGGGCGTCCGCGTCGTACGGTCAGGAATTGCCGCCGCGCAGCAGCCGCTCGAAGTCGGTGCCGAGCGCGAACGGGTCGGCCGGCCCGCTCGACGGAGCGGCACGGTGCACCTGCTCGGCGAGTTCACCGGCGGCACGGGTGATCCGGGACCGCAGCGCGCCCTCGGCCGTACCGCCGGACCAGTCCTCGGAGGCGGCGAACACCGCCGTCGGCGTCACCACCGACCGCAGGTAGGCGAACATCGGGCGGAGCGCGTGCTCCAGCGCGAGGGAGTGCCGGGCGGTGCCACCGGTGGCCCCGATCAGCACCGGCCGTCCGCCCAGCGCGTCGGCGTCGAGCAGGTCGAAGAACGACTTGAACAGGCCGCTGTACGAGGCGTTGAAGATCGGCGTCACGGCGATCAGCCCGTCCGCGCCGGTGACCTGGTCGAGCACCTGCCGCAGGGCGTCCGGGGCGAACCCGGTGAGCAGGTGGTTGACGATGTCGTGGGCGTACTCGCGCAACTCGACGTGGTGCAGCTCGACCTGCTCGCCGCGCCCGACCAGCTCGTCACGGGTGGCCGTGGCGAGCTGGTCGGCGAGCAACCGGGTCGACGACGGCTGGCTGAGGCCGGCCGAGACGACGGCGATCGCGCGTACGGTCACCGCTCCCCCTCCGCCGACGCGGCGCCGGCC
>NZ_SISL01000069.1:0-19612 GCF_004307965.1 Verrucosispora sp. SN26_14.1
GCGCTGGCGCCCGCCGGCGCCGCCACCGCGGGCACCACGTTGGGCACCTCGGCGGCGGAGAAGGGCCGCTACTTCGGCGCGGCGGTCGGCACGTACAAGTTCTCCGACACCACGTACATGAACGTGCTGAACCGCGAGTTCAACAGCCTCGTCGCCGAGAACGAGATGAAGTGGGACGCGACCGAGCCGCAGCGGGGCGTGTTCAACTACAGCGCCGGCGACCGCATCGTCAACCACGCCCGGTCCCGAGGCATGTCGGTCCGGGGACACGCCCTGCTGTGGCACGCCCAGCAGCCCGGGTGGGCGCAGGGACTGTCCGGTGGTGACCTGCGCAACGCCGCCATCAACCACGTCACCCAGGTGGCCACCCACTTCCGGGGGCAGATCCACTCCTGGGACGTGGTGAACGAGGCGTTCGCCGACGGCGGCAGCGGCGCCCGCCGCGACTCCAACCTGCAACGCACCGGCAACGACTGGATCGAGGCCGCGTTCCGGGCCGCCCGCGCGGCCGACCCGAACGCCAAGCTCTGCTACAACGACTACAACACCGACGGGATCAACGCGAAGTCGACCGGCATCTACACCATGGTGCGCGACTTCAAGGCGCGCGGCGTACCGATCGACTGCGTCGGGTTCCAGTCCCACCTGGGCACCACGATCGCCGGTGACTACCAGGCCAACCTGCAACGCTTCGCCGACCTCGGCGTGGACGTGCAGATCACCGAGCTGGACGTCACCCAGGGGTCCAACCAGGCCACCATCTACGCCACCGTCACCCGCGCCTGCCTGGCGGTGTCGCGGTGCACCGGCATCACCGTGTGGGGTGTGCGGGACTGCGACTCCTGGCGTGGTGGCGACAACGCCCTGCTGTTCGACTGCGCGGGCAACAAGAAGCCCGCGTACACGGCGGTCCTCGACGCCCTCAACGGTGGCACCACCCCGAATCCGACCGGCAACCGCCTGCGCAACGAGGCGTCCGGCCGGTGTCTGGACGTCGACGGCGCGAGCTCGGCCAACGGTGCCCCGATGCTGGTCTGGGACTGCCATACCGGGGCCAACCAGCAGTTCACCCAGAACGGGCGGGCCCTGCAGGTGATGGGCAAGTGCCTGGACGTGCCGAACAACGCCGCCGCCGGGACCCGGGTGCAGATCTGGGACTGCCACGGTGGGGCGAACCAGCAGTGGGTCGTCAACGGCAACGCCACGATCAGCAACGCCCAGACCGGCCTGTGCCTGGACGTCAACGGCGCCGGCACCGCCAACGGCACCGCGGTCATCGTGTGGAGCTGCCACGGCGGCACCAACCAGCGCTGGACCCGGTTCTGACCTGACGAGCGCGACAGTCGGCACCGTACGAGAAGGGAACGACAGTGACCCGATCCCGATCGCGTCGCCACCTGCGCCGGATCCTCTCCTGCGCGCTGGCCGCCCTCGTGGCGGTGCCGACCGCCGTGCTCGGTGGTGTCCCACCGGCTGCTGCCGACACCACCGCGTTCCGGGGCGTCAACTGGGCCAGGTTGGGAGACAACTTCCACGGTGGACCACTGGTGCTGTACGGCCTGAGCAGCTCCGACAGCTATGCGACGGTGACGGCCAAGGCCACCGCGATCTACACCGGCTTCCAGAACAACCTGGGTGCCAACACGGTCCGGCTGCCGATCAACACCTACACCGTCGGCACCACCTGGTGGAACGCGTACACCGGCGCGATCGACGCCGCCACGGCGAAGGGCTTCAAGGTCGTCCTCTCCTACTGGGACGACGGGGTGGCCGCCAGCGGCGGCCGGATCGTCAACACCACCGCCTTCAACACCATGTGGAACACCGTGGTCGCCAGGTACGGCACCAACGACCTCGTGTACTTCGAGCCGATGAACGAACCTGGCGGGCACAGCGCCGCGGAGTGGGCCAACCTGGTCAGCGACTGGCTGAACGCCCGTCCGTCGATCCCACGCCACCGTGTCTTCGTCAGCGGTGCCGGCCTGAACACCGACATCAGGTCGATGTGCGCCGACCGTCGACTCGACGGCACGATCGTGTCGCTGCACCACTACACCTTCTTCAGCGGCGCGAAGAACTACGACCAGTGGGTGACGTTCCTGCGGGACGCGATCGGCTCCTGTGCCGCCCGCACCGTGATGGACGAGTTCGGTGCGCCGATGGACACCGGGCTCAACTACCTCGACGCCACCAGCACCGACAATTTCGTGCGCTACTTCCGGGCCACCGCCGACGTGCTGAGGGAACTGCGGATCGGATCGATCTACTGGCCGGGGCTGGGTGGCAAGGTCACCGCCGGTCAGGGCGACGACTGGTACTCCATGCAGAAGCTGCACGGCACCGGCACCAACCTCACCCTCAGCACCCCCAACGCGAGCGGGCTCAACCGCCTCAGGCATGCCTGGGGGTTGACCGACGGTGGTGTTCCGGACGAGGCCAGCCTGCTCCGCAACGTCGGCACCGGGCAGTGCCTGGACCTTCCCGGCGCCACCACCGCCGCCGTCCAGGTCCAGGTGTACCCCTGCAACAACACCGCCGCCCAGCGGTGGACCGTGACCTCTGGTGGGCAGATCACCGCTCTGGCGGGCCAGCGGTGCCTCGACGCATACCAGCGGGGGACCAGTAACGGCACCGTCGTCGGCACGTACGCGTGCAACGGCGGCGACAACCAGCGGTGGACGGTCGGCGGCGACGGCACGATCCGCAGCGCACAGTCCGGCCTCTGTCTGGATGTGAATACCGCGACGTCGAAGGTGCAGCTCTGGTCCTGCTGGGGTGGCGACAATCAGAAGTGGCAGGTGCAGAAATGAGATCCCTCGTCCGTACCGCTAGGGGTTCGCTGCTCGCGCTGGCGGTGCTCGTCTCCGCCGCGCTGCCGGCGGTGGTGGCAGATCAGGCTCCGGCGCTGGCCGCGGTGCAGGAGACCCTCTATGTCGCACCGGGAGGGAACGACGCCAACCCGGGCACGATCGCGTCCCCGTTCCGGACCCTCCAGCGGGCGCGGGACGTGGTCCGCACGAAGACCGCGACCATGACCGGCGACATCCAGGTGCTCCTGCGCGGCGGAAGCTACCCGGTGGGCGGTACGGTCGAGTTCGGGTCGAGTGACTCCGGCACCAACGGCCACCGGGTCGTGTACGCCGCGTACCCGGGCGAGACGCCGGTCCTCGACGCCGGTGTGCAGGTGACCGGCTGGACCCAGCACAGTGGGAACATCTGGAAGGCGCCGCTCGACCGGGCCAACAAGCTGCGGGCCCTCTACGTCAACGGCCAGCGGGCCCAGATGGCCGCCAAGACGATCACCTCGGCGGGATGCCACGGCACGTACACCATCACCGCCGGGCAGGCCGACTGGGCGTGGGAATCCGGCTCACAGTGCGACGGCGCGAGGTACGGCCTCGGCGACTTCCCGGCGATCTCCCGCAACCAGGAGGACATCGAGATCGAGACGGCCACGACCTGGACCACCGCCATCGTGGGAGTCCGGCAGGTGACCACGAGCGCCGACGGTCAGAGCCGTATCGCCCTGTTCCAACAGCCGGGTGCCGCCATCGCGCAGGGGGCGTTCAACGGCAACGCCCAGGTCGCCGGCGCTCACAAGGTCATGAACGCCTACGAGTTCCTGGACGCGCCGGGCGAGTTCTACTTCGACAAGTCCAGCCGGACGCTCTATTACTACAAGGCCAGCGCCGACAACATGTCCACCGCCACGGTCTTCGCGCCCAACAACGTGACCACCGCCCTGCGGATCGCCGGCACCTCGACCAGCAGCCGCGCCCGCAACATCACGTTCTCGGGTCTCACCGTCCGGCACTCCGACTGGAACCTGTTCACCGTCGCCGGCTCGGTGTACAAGCAGGCGCAGCAGGGCAACCTGGGCGCGATGGCGTACGCGAAGGGCAACTTCCACGTCTACTACTACCGCAACGTGGACGTCACCCCGGGCATCGTCCACGTGCAGAACGCCGACGGGATCCTGCTGGAACGCAACCGCATCGAGCACACCGGGGCCGACGGGATCAACATGGTCAACGACGTGACGAACTCACAGGTGATCGGCAACGTCACCAGCGACGTCGCCGGGTCCGCGATCTCCGTGGGACACCCGCAGCACGTCTTCGTCGGCGACCACACCTCGACCAACCGCGAGAAGTACCCGCCCCAGGTCGAGGGACTCCCGAAGAACATCGTGATCAGGAACAACTACATCCACGACAGCGCGGTGCTGTTCAACGGGCACGGCGCGGTCGCGGCGTACTTCGCCGACACGCTCACGATCCAGCACAACCGCATCGAGAAGACGCCGTGGGCGGGCATCACGCTCGGCTGGGGATGGTGGAACTTCGACGGATCCTCCGGATCGATCGCGCCCAACCGGCCGACCACGACGGCGAGGAACAACACCATCAGCCACAACCACATCATCGACACGGTGCAGCGACTCAGCGACACGGCACCGATCTACACGCTGGGCAGCCAGCCTGGCACCACGATCCACAGCAACTATCTGCAAGGTGTCCCGGCCGGCCACAAGTACGGGCTCCACCCGGACGAGGGGTCGGCGTACATGACCTTCCGGGACAACGTCCTGAGCGTGGACAAGAACATCACCTGGATGATCAACTCCGACGACTTCGGACGCAAGCACGACCTGAGCATCACGCAGACGTACGGCCCGATCAACAAGGTCTCCCAGAAGAACCTGCCGAACAGCACCATCCACGACATCCTCGTCTCCGCCGACTACGTCTGGCCGGCGGCGGCCTACGGGATCGCGGTGAACTCCGGGCTCGAAGCCCCGTTCCGGGACATCACCGCACCGCGCAACCTGCCCCTGGCGGACCAGGTCCTGCCGGCCAGCACGTTCGTCGGCAGCGGCACCACCTCGATCCCGGTCCGCAGCACGGGCGATGCGACCAGGTCGCTCTGGCTGGCTCCCTCCGGCACCACCACCTTCACCGCCGGTCCGACGATGACCCGGGCCGACGGCACCGCCACCGCCATCGCCGTACCCGTCACCTCGGGTGACTACCGGCTCTACGTCGTCGACGCCCAGGGCAACCGGTCGGCCGAGTCGACGTCGCTCGTCCGGCGGCAGGGCACCGGCAGCGCCCCCGACGCGCAGATCGTGGGCGGCCAGTCCGGCCGGTGCGTCGAGGTCCCCGGCGGCGCCACCACCAACGGCACCCAGACCCAACTCTGGGACTGCTCCGGCGCCACGCAGCAGCGGTGGACCCACACCGCCGGCAAGCAGCTGACCGTGTACGGCACGAAGTGCCTGGACGCCAACGGGGCGGGCACCACCAACGGCACCACGGTCATCATCTGGGACTGCCACGGCGGGCTCAACCAGCAGTGGAACGTCAACGCCAACGGCACCATCACGAACGCCCAGTCCGGGCTCTGTCTCGACGCCAACGGCGCCGCCACCGCCAACGGAACGAAGATCATCCTCTGGTCCTGCAACGGCGGCACGAACCAGCAGTGGACTCGACGCAGCTGAGAGCGGTCCCGGGGCCAGGCATGTTCCCGCCTGGCCCCGGGCCGACCGCGTGCGTCCGTCGGCCAGATCGAGCAGTCGGACACTGTCTCCCGTATCGCATCGGCAGCAGGTGAATCGGGTGTCGCGGCAGCGGGCTGCGGTGTAGGTTCACGGTCACGCCGTCGAGCCGGAAGGAGGTCAGAACGATGTCCGATGTTCTGCGCCCCCTCCGCGATCCGGCGTCCCCGCGGAACTGAGCCGGGGCGCCGCGTTCCGGAGGATCACGCCATGGCTGATCTGGTCATCCGCCCGCTCGTCGCGGGTGAGGAAGAGTTGTTCGATTCGATGCCCGACCCGTTGCCGCACGTGCGGCAGGTCGGTTACGCCGACGGGCTCGCCGGTGGCGGTTTCCGTCCTGAGCGCACGTGGGTGGCGCTGCGCGCCGGCCGGGTGGTCGGCCGTGCCGCCTGGGCGCTTCCGCCCGGGTCCGTCGGCGACCCGTGGCTGGACCGGTTCGATCTGGCCACCGCGCCGCAGGACGGTGCCGCGCTGCTCCGTGCCGCACACGAGGCGCTCGGCGGCCCGAAGGTGTACCACGCCGCGCTGCCGGCGTACTGGCGCCGACAGCCGCAGGTTCGCGACGTGGTCGCGGCCCCGATGGCGGCGGCCCGTCTCGCCGGTCTGGTCGAGCAGGGGGAACGGTTGCGGTGCTCGTGGACGGGCGGAGCGCTCCCTGCCTTCACCGGCCGGTACACGTTCCGCCCGGCCACCGACGCCGCAGAGATCACCTCGTTGGTCGCCCGGGTCGCCGCACCGGACCTGCTCACCGGCGCGGAGACGGCGCGGGCGGTGGCGGGGGTGGACCTGGCCACCGATCCACTGTCCTGGCTCCGCGGGTCGGCCCGGGAATGGCGGGTGGCGCTGGACGGCGGCGAACCCGTCGGCCTGGCGGCACCGGCGAGCCGGGCCTGCTTCCCGATGATCGCCTATCTCGGCGTGCGGGCGCCGGCGGTGCGGGCCGACCTGCTGGCCGAGGTGGTCCGGACGTTGTCGGGCGAGGGCGCGTACGAGGTGATCGCCGACGTGGACGCGGACCGGGTGGCTGTGCTGGCGGATCTGGAACGGGCCGGGTTCCGTCGGATCCGTGCCCGGGTGAGCTTCACCCCGGCCGACGCCTGACCTGTCGGGGACGGTCTCCGCGATCGACGGAGACCGTCCCGACTGACGGCTTCCGCCGTCGCGCGGGCGAATTATCGGGTCGCCGAGATCGTCCGGGTCGCCTACCGTCGCCGCGTGACGCATGACAGGTCGATCGAGCCGGGGCAGGTGCTCGTCTTCGATGCGGACGACACGCTCTGGGAGAACAACGTCGTCTTCGAGCGGGTGATCGACGACTTCCTGAGCTGGGTGGACCATCCGACGCTCGACCGGACGCAGTTGCGGGCGGTGCTCGACGACATCGAACGGGCCAACGCCGTCGCACACGGGTACGGCAGCAAGGTCTTCCTGCGCAGCCTGCGGGAGTGCCTGGAGCGGCTGCGGGAACGGCCCGCCACCGAGGCGGAGCGCCGCGAGATCGACGAGTTGGCTATGGCGCTGATCAACCATCAGGTCGAGCTGATGCCGGGGGTGGCCGACGCGCTGGACGAGTTGGCCGGGCGGCACGAGTTGCTGCTGCTGACCAAGGGGGAGCGCGAGGAACAGCAGCGCAAGCTGGACGCGTGTGGGCTGCTGCACCACTTCACGGCGGCGCACATCGTGCCGGAGAAGGACGTGGCGACCTATCACCGGTTGAGCCGGGAGCACGCCGTCGACCCGACCCGGGCGTGGATGATCGGCAACTCGCCCCGGTCGGACATCCTGCCGGCGCGGGCGGCCGGATGGCGGGCGGTGTTCATCCCGAACGACAACACGTGGGTGTTGGAGCACGACGAACTGGACCCGACCGACGAGGGCGTCCTGCGTCTGCGCGCTTTTCCCGACCTGCTCGCGCACTTCTGAGGCCGACCGGGGCCGCCGGTGACCCGGTGGTCCGCTGATCAATCGCTCCGACCGGGTCAGCGCCTGGCGCCCGCCGGGTGTTACACGCTCCTGCCGCTATTTCCCGTTGCTGGCAATAGTGCGTGCCGGCCCGCGCGGGCTCGACCCGGGCACGCCTAGCCTCGGCCCCAGGTGCCGCGACTCGCCGGGGTGGGTCGCGGTACCGGGTCCGGTCGTGGGGCACCGTGGAGCTGAGTGCTGGCGGACCGGCTGCCGTGCCGGCGCGTGCTGACACGTGCGTCGGCAGGCGGCTGGTTCGCTGCCCACGCCGGACGGGTCAGGGCCGGGTCGTGCGGGTCCGGTCCTGACCCGTGTCGTCGTCGGGTCGGCTCAGGTGGTCTCGCCGCGCACGATGGCGACGGCGACCCGGCAGAACTCGTCCATGTCGGGTTGGAAGGCCGCGGCGATGTCCGGGTGCAGGCCGGCCCGGGTCTCGTCGAGCAGTTGCTGGCAGACCTGCTCCACCGGCTCGCCGGTGTAGGCGTCCCGGATCCGCTCGGCGGCGACCTGGAGTGCCGATGTCAGCTGCTGCTCCAAGGGCCCGCGCAGTTTCTCCTGGACCGGGTCACGAGGTTCCAGCGTGACATGTGGCTCCGACATCGGTGCTCCCTTCGTCGGCGGCAGCGGTACCCGACCACGACCGTCCGTCAAACCACGTTCGGTACCGCGGCGACGCGGACCTGGTACGAGAATTCCTCGCCGGGCTCCTCCGCGTACGACAACCGGCGGATCTGCCGGTCGTCCTCGTAGAGGGCGACGTCGACCAGGACTCCGAGGTGGGCGAGGCCGATGCTGGTCACCCGCTTCTTGTCCTGCAGCACCGCGCACACCCCGCCCAGCAGGGTGCTGGCGTCGGAGGTGCGGTGCCCGGGCGGGCAGCGCAGCGTCAGGTCCACCTCGATCGGGCCGGACAGCGGGGTCCAGCCGGTCTTCTGTGCCGCCTCGCAGGCGGCCCGGAGCAGGGTGCGTACTCTCGTCGCCTGCCGGTGACCGGCAGCGAAGATGGACAGCGCCTCGGTCTTGACCGGTGGCAGGCCGCTCACCTCGAACGTCAGGGCGAGAGCGCGGGTGTCCTGCACCACGACGGCACCTCCTCGTTGGGGACGATCCTGCCCAACAGGTGAAGCGGTGACGGGGTGTTCCCGTGAGAACCCACCGATCGGGCGGATCGGGGTCGGCCGGGGCGTATCGACGGCGACGGCGTACGCGCTGGTGGGCTTAGACGCTAGTCCACCTGGCTCCCGCCCGGTAGCAGCCGATCACCCGTGTCAGATGGTGAACGGTCGGTCCGGGGAGTACCGGGCGTCGGGGTGGAAGGCGGAGAAGGTGTTGCCGGAGGCGGCGTCGGGCGGGGAGTTGCACGAGGAGCGGGTGAGCGTCGGCCGGGTAGGCTCCACGGCGTGGAGATCGAGCCTCGACCTGAGCAGTTGTCACGGAAGCCGAGTGAGCTGGAGCAGGAGGCCGCCGCGACGGCGCTGCAGGAGGCGGTCGGCGAGGGCCGGCTGACCCTGGAGGAGTTCAGCGATCGGGTCGGGGCGGTGTGGGCGGCCGAGCGCATCGAGGATCTGGAGCGGGCGACGGCCGGGGTGGTGGTTTCCGCGCCTCCGGTCGGTAGTACGCAGACCGTGTCGACCGTGGTCGCGTTCCTCGGTGACCAGCGGCGGGTGGGACGGTGGCGGTTGCCCGCCCGACTGCGGATGTTCAGCGTGCTCGGCGATGTGCATCTCGATCTGCGGACGACTGTCTGCGCCGAGGCCGTGGTGGAGATCGAGGCGTGGAGCCTCCTGGGTGACATCAAGATCGATGTGCCCGACGGGGTGGATGTGGAGCTCGCCGGTATCGGGTTGCTCAGCGACCGGGAGCTCCGGTTGGCGTCGATGCCCCCGGTGCCGGGAACGCCGCGGATTCGGGTCAGGGTGCACTCGCTGCTGGGCGACGTGCGGGTCAGATCGACGAGTGCGGGCAAGGACGTGGCGGGTTGGCGGCGCTGGTTGCTCGGTCAGCAGTCGCCACCCGCGACCGGGCACCACTCACCGCCGCCACCCGCGGTGGGGAGCCGCTGACCCGGTCGTCGGCGACCTGCGGTACGAGGCTGCCGGCGGCGCCACACGTGTCGTGGCCGCACACCGTGGCTGCCGCCTCTGCTCAGAGCAGCTCGAAGTCGTAGATGGAAGAGTCGATATAGATCATCCCGCGGTCGTCGGCGGCGGCGGCGATGGCGGGGGTCCACCCGATCAGCGTCCCGGGAATCTCGATCCGGTTCGAGTGGTGCTTGCGCGCGGAGAAGCCCATCCGCACCGCGAGGGAGACGATGGAGTGCGGATCGCCCATCGTGTCGCTGGTGTTCATGAAGATGTGCCCGCCGGCGGCGAGGTGCGGCTTCACCTCGTGGAAGAAGCGCTGGTGGAGGGCGTACCCGGGGTCGAACACCGAATGCTCGATCGGCCGGTCGTAGGCCCGGTCCTCCCGCGCCCGCACGAGGGGCGGGTTGGACACGATCAGGTCGAAGACGTCCTCCCGGCCGAGTTCGAGGAACAGGTCGCTGGTCAGCGCTTCGACCTTGTGCCCGACGTCGTGTGCCTTGGCGTTGAGCACGGTGTTGGCCACCGCAGCCGGGTTGATGTCGGTCGCGACGACGCGTTCGCAGCCACTCATGGCGGCCACCACGCTCGTGACGCCCGCGCCGCACCCGATCTCGAGGAACCGGGTGCCGGAGCCCAGGGGCAGCGCGGACGTGAACACCTCGGTCGCCGGATCGGGAGGCCACACCTCGGGCAGCACGGACCAGGTCGATCGCATGAGCTCTCTGGTGCCACCGTCCTTGATGAGCGAGTCGGCCTGGGCGACCAGCCAGTCGCCGACGTCGTCGGCGAACGTTCGGTCCATGATTCGTCCTCGGGTTCGGTGTGTCGTCGAATGGCTGGCGACGCGTGACGCCAGTCGTGCCGGTCGGGTGAAGCGCCTGTCGGGTTAACGCACCTGCGGGGCTGTTCCGGCTCGGGGAACGGTAACCGTCCGCCGGTGTTGTTGCCAAGCAGTGAGCCGTTCCGTGCATGGCGCTGACTCCCGGAATTCGCTACCCGGCTTCCTTGGCGTTAAGTCCGAGTCGGAACAGGCGCACCCATGGAGCGCTCTCCGGACAGGAATTTGCGACAGCAAATTTCCCCACCGGTGATATCGGTTCTGCCAACATCCAAGATGGACATTAAAGGCGTGTCATCACTAATCGGCGGCTGAGTCTTGCCGGAGTCGACTAGAGGGCGGCGTGTGGGTGGAGTGGCGGGTAAGCGGATGCATTATCGGTTTGGCACGTCGTCGCCAATCTGAGACGTACTGCCGGCGGGAGGGGGTCGTGTGCAACGGTTCGGGCGGGCTCCGGACACGTGCGGACTCGGCCGGTTCGGGCTGGCCCGTCGTGAAGTGTGATCCGCGTGCTTTCCTTTGATCGTCCGTAATTGGGGTGGTGCGGCATGGTTGCGGCGCGTCCGCTGCGTCGTTGACCTGCGGTTGCCCTGACGTGGGCGGCCCGGCTGCCGGACCGTCTGTCGCATGTGGATCAGATAACGCCTTCGGCCGCAAGGGCTCGCCGGATCATCTATTCATCCCTACTTTTGACCGGATTGGCCGCTGACACTGCGAAACCGAGGGCTTTAAGGGGCGGGGGGCCAGGCCGCTCGGGTGCGAATTTTTTGCCGTTTTGATCGTCCTGTCGCGGCGGCCAATCGCCCCCGAAGCAGTGTGCAATTGAGCCACTACTGCCCGTAGTGTCGATGCTCGTCTTTACGGCTTGCGGCGCTTCCGTGTATGGTCCGTCGCACGGAGTTGACAATCTCATGCAACTTGCAATGAAGGCGAAGCGGGCACCTGCTGCTGATGTCCACTCATTGCGTGCAGGGTCTCCGAACAAACGGGGCAATCGTGTAATAGGTTCCTCCGACGCCGGGCCGACTCAGCCCGGCGTCGTCCATATGGGTGTGCGAAGGCGAATGTTGGAGCGATGTTCGCGTACATTACGCGTGCCCTTTCCATCATTACCGGGGGCGGCTGGACAATGGCGACAGTAGGGGTCATCGGCGCGGGCGTCATGGGCAAGGACGTGGCCATCACGTGCGCGGCCAAGGGTTACGACGTCATCCTGTCCGACCACGACTCCGACGTGCTGGCCACCGCGCCCCGGGACATCCGGCACCTCGTCCGGAAGTTCCGGATGATGTCTCCGGCCGCCGCCGCCTGGAAGGCCGACGAGATCCTGGGCCGCATCCGCTTCGGCGCCGACCTCGGCGACCTCGCCGGAGTCGACTGGATCGTCGAGAACATCGTCGAGGACCTGGCCGCCAAGGAGCGCCTCTACCTCGATCTGCGTGACGTCTGCGGCGAGAGCACGAAGATCGCCGTGAACACGAGCTGTATCTCCATCACCAAGCTCGCCGCCGGCACGCCACGACCCCACAACGTCGTCGGCATCCACTTCATGAATCCGGTTCCCCTGCTGGAGTGCGCGGAGGTCGTCCGTGGCTACCACACCTCCGAGGACACGATCAAGCAGGCCGAGGAGTTCGTCCGGTCGCTCGGCAAGCAGTCCATCGTGGTCAACGACATGCCCGGCTTCGTGTCCAACCGGTTGTCGCACCTGTTCATGAACGAGGCGGCCTTCCTGGTGCACGACGGCGTCGCCGAGCCGGAGCAGATCGACGCCATCTTCAAGCTCGGGTACGGGCACAGGATGGGCCCGCTGGAGACCGCCGACCTCATCGGCCTGGACACCGTGGTCGACTCCCTGAACGTGCTCTACGCGGAGTTCCAGGACAGCAAGTTCCGCTGTTGCCCGACGCTGAAGAAGATGGTCGCCGCGGGCCGGCTGGGACGGAAGAGCGGTCAGGGCTTCTACACCTACGCGAACCACTGAGATCTCCCCGAACGCTGACGCGGTCATCGGCTGCGCCACCGGGCAGCGATCCCCCTGGAGGACTTCGATCTATGAAGATGGCGAAGTGTGTCGTCTGGGACCTCGACGACACGCTGTGGCACGGCACCCTGTCCGCCGGCGATGACCTCGTCCTCCGCGACGACGTGGTCAACGTGATCAAGACCCTGGATGCGCGCGGCATCCTTCAGTCGGTGGCCAGCAAGAACAACCACGACGACGCGGTGCGCAAGCTGGAGGAGGTCGGCCTCGCCGAGTACTTCCTCTATCCGCAGATCAACTGGAACAGCAAGTCCAGCTCGCTCGCCGCGATCCGCGAGAAGCTGAACATCGGCATCGACACGATCATGTTCGTGGACGACCAGCCGTTCGAGCGCGACGAGGTGGCCTTCGCCCACCCGGAGGTCGAGACGGTCGACGCGGCGGATCTGGGCACCCTGCTCGCGATTCCGCGCCTGTCACCCCCGGTGGTGACCGAGGACGCCGCCCGCCGTCGGCGGATGTACCTGGAGGATCACGCGCGCAACGCCGCGGAGCTCGAGCACCGGGGCGCCCCGGACGAGTTCCTCAGCGGTCTCGACATGATCTTCACGATTTCTCAAGCGAGGGACGGCGACCTGCTGCGCCTCGCTGAGCTGACCGAGCGCACCAACCAGCTGAACTCCACCGGCATCCAGTACTCGCACCAGCAGCTCGAAGAGCTGATGGGCAGCCCCGACCACGACATCTGGGTGTGCGAGCTGACCGACCGCTACGGCTCCTACGGCAAGATCGGCGTGGCGCTGGTGGAGAAGCAGGACGACCGCTGGACGGTCAACCTCCTGCTGATGTCGTGTCGGACGGTGTCCAAGGGCGTGGGCACGGTCCTGCTGTCCTTCCTGTTGAACCGGGCCGCCGAGAACGGGAAGCGTCTCCTGGCCCGCTTCCGCCGGACCGACCGGAACCGCCAGATGCTGGTGACGTACCAGTTGGCGAACTTCCGCGTGGTGTGGCGCGAGGGCAACGACTACCTGTACGAGCACGATCTCGCGGTCCGTCAGGACTATCCCGGTTACATCAAGGTCAAGATCGATGCGTGACGAGGCGGTGGTGAACATGGCAGACGTGATGGTGGCGGACGCTGCGAACAGGATCCGGGAGTACCTCCGGGAGAACATGACCGCGTTCAAGGACGTCGAGCTGGACGACGAGGAGAACATCTTCGAGCGTGGCTATTTCACGTCGTTGTTCGCCATGCAGCTCCTGCACTACGTCGAGTCCACGTTCGACCTCGTGGTTCCGGACGACTACATCATCCTGCAGAACTTCAGTTCGGTCCGCCGCCTCGCGGACATGGTGGGTGAACTGAAGGCCTCGGCTGGTGAGTGACATGGACAGGTCCGACGTCATCGCACGCGCCATGCTCTTCGCCGAGACCGAGCTGGCCCCACGGGCCGCGGAGTTCGACCGGGACGAGGCCCTGCCGCGCGACGTCATCCAGAGGATGGCGGCGGAAGGTCTGCTCGGTGCGTCGATCCCGACGAAGTGGGGCGGACTCGGCCTGGACCCGCTGGAGTACGGCGAGGTCACCGAGGCGATCGGCAAGGCCTGCGCGTCCACCCGGGCGCTGCTGACCGTCCACACCTCGATCGTCGCCGGGACGCTGCTGGAACTGGCGTCGCGGCGGCTCAAGGAGAAGTACCTCACCGCCCTCGCCCGGGGCGAGATGATCGGCTGCTTCGCGCTGTCCGAGGAGGGCGCCGGGTCGGACGCGGCGGCGGTCGCCACGACGTACATCAGGAAGGGCGACTCCTTCGTCCTCAACGGACGCAAGAAGTGGATCTCCTTCGCCGGTGTGGCCGACCTGATCCTGGTGCTGGCGACCGACAACGGCGTCACGAGCGCGTTCATGGTGGAACGCGACATGCCCGGCGTACGGACCTGGCCGATGTCCGGCTTCCTGGGCAACCGCGCGACCCACATCGCGGAGATCGAGCTGGACGACGTCGAGGTGCCGGCGGAGAACCTCATCGCGGGTATCGGGGCCGGCTTCGGCTTCGTGGTGAACACGGCCCTCCTGCACGGTCGCTACAGCATCGCGTGGGCCGGTGTCGCGCTGGCCCAGGCGGCGCTGGAGGAGATGTGCACCTACGCGACGCGGCGCGAGCAGTTCGGGGTCAAGATCGGCACGCAGCAGTTGGTGCAGAAGATGGTCGCCGACGCGGTCACCAGCGTCGCCGCGGCCCGGGAACTGTGTCGCAGCGCGGGCCGGTCGCTCGCGCAGCGCAGTGCCGACGCGGCCACCGAGACGATCATCGCGAAGTACTTCTCGTC
Source organism: Verrucosispora sp. SN26_14.1 (assembly GCF_004307965.1). Taxonomy (NCBI): domain Bacteria; kingdom Bacillati; phylum Actinomycetota; class Actinomycetes; order Micromonosporales; family Micromonosporaceae; genus Micromonospora; species Verrucosispora sp. SN26_14.1. The sequence goes on from NZ_SISL01000069.1 coordinate 14,760, forward strand.
CACCGTCGCCCAACGTGCGACGTCGGACGCGGTCCAGGTGCTGGGTGGGAACGGGTGCTGGTCGGGATACCCCGCGGAACGCCTGTTCCGGGAGGCGAAGATCCTCGAAATCATCGAGGGCACCTCCCAGCTGCAGCAGATCATGATCGCCGACGCCGGCTACAAGAAGTACGCCCGGAAGGCATAGGCGATGACCCCGTGTCCGATCCCGCGCGCCGCGAACACCCTGGAGACCGTCATGGCAAGCACCCCCGGTGGCTGGGTGGTGAGGCACCGGTGACCATTCCCTGGATCCTCAGTACGCCGAACGAGCAGGCGCTGCGCGATGTCGCCGGGCGGTTGCGTGACCTCGTCGAGGAGTGCGCCGCCGACCCCTGGGACGTGGGGCGCACGCTGGCGGCCCGCCCGTCACAGGCGCACCGGGCCGTGCTGCTGGGCGGCGGCGACAGCCTCGTGACGGCGGTACGGCTGCTCGCCCAGGGGCGGCCGAGTCCGCACGTGGCGCGGGCGACGGCGGCGGACGTGACCCGCCCGGCGTTCGTCTTCCCCGGCCAGGGCGCGATCTGGCCGGGTATGGCGGCAGAGCTGCTCGACTCCGCGCCGGTGTTCGCCCGGCGCATCGGGGACTGCGCCGACGCGCTCGCACCGCACGTGGACTGGTCGCTGGTCGACGTGCTGAGGTCGGACTCCACGGACCTGTACCAGCAGACCGACGTCGTGCAGCCGGTGCTGTTCTCGATCATGGTCGCGCTCGCCGAGTTGTGGCGTTCGCACGGTGTCGAGCCACAGGCGGTCGTGGCGCACAGCATCGGCGAGGCTGCCGCCGCCTGCGTGTCCGGGGCACTGTCGCTGGACGACGCCGCGAGGACCGCCGTGCTGTGGAGCCGGGCCCAGTCGACGCTGGCCGGCCGAGGCGGGATGGCCGTGGTGGCGTTGCCGGTGCACGAGGTGACCTCGTGGTTCGCCGAGCACGGTCACGACGTCGACGTCTCCGGCCTGATGGCACCCCGCACGGTGGTGGTCTCCGGTGACAGCGCGGTGCTCGCGCTCGCCGCCGAGCAGTTGCGCGCCGCAGGCGTCTACGCGCACGTGACATCCGTGCCGCTGGCCGCGCACTCGCCGCGCGTCGAGGAGGTGCGGGACACCGTGCTGACCTCGCTCGCCTCGATCAGCCCGCGCACCTCGGACATTCCGTTCTACTCCGGCATGACGGGTGGGGCCTTCGACACCGCCGGGCTGGACGCGCAGTACTGGTATCACAACCTGCGTCGACCGATGCTCTTCGAGAGCGCCACGAGGGCCATGCTGGCCGACGGCTATCAGGCTTTTGTCGAGCTCAGCGCACACCCGGTGCTGACCCTGGCCATGCGGCAGACCGTGGAAGCCGTCGGCACGGCGGTGCCGGTACTCCACTCCCTGCGTCGCGACGGGCAGCGCATGGATCACTTCCTGGCCTCGCTCGCCGAGGCGCACGTCCAGGGTCTCGCGGTGAACTGGGAGCCGGTGTTCGCCGGGCGCGGCCGGCCGATCGACCTGCCCGACCTGGACCTGCCCGGATCGGCCGGAGCCGGCGCGGACGTCGCACCGGTCCGGTCGGTGGTCGACGGCCCGTCGCTGGCGAGCCTGGTGTCCACACAGGTCGCGGGCGTGCTCGGTATCGGCCCGGAACTGGCCCAGGACGACCACACCAGGAGCCTGTTCGAGCTGGGCTGCACGTCGGTGCAGCTGATCGAGCTCCAGAGCGGGCTGGCCAGGGAACTCGGTGTCGCGCTGGAGAGCACGTTCATCATCGACCATCCCACCGCGCACGCGCTCACCGACGAGCTGACCCGCCGGGTCGAGCGGGGACGCGCACCGGCCGAGGCGCGAGCCGCCGCCCCGGCGTCGACGGGGTCGTTCTCCGCGGAGCCCGTCGCGGTGGTCGGCATGGCGTTCCGGCTCCCCGGCGGGATCGGCACCCGGCACCAGCTCTGGGAGACGTTGAGCGGCAAGGTCGACGTGGTGCGGGAGGTACCCGCCGACCGGTGGTCGCACAGCGACCTCGACACCAGCGAGGTGACCACCACCCAGGGCGGCTACCTCGACCAGGTGGACCAGTTCGATCCGCTGTTCTTCAGCATCTCGCCCGCGGAAGCCGCGTCGATCGACCCGCAGCAGCGCCTGCTGCTGGAACTGACCTGGGAGGCGCTCGAAGACGCCGGGATGAACCCGGTGACGGCGGGGCGGGACCGGCGCGTCGGCGTGTTCGTCGGTATCTACAACAACGACTACGCCCAGGTCGGCAAGAACCTCGGGCACCCGGCGGAGCGGTACACCTACACCGGGAACATGGCCAACTCGGCGGCCGGGCGGATCTCCTACAGCTACGGCTTCGACGGTCCCAGCCAGGCGATCGACGCGGCCTGCGCCTCCTCGCTGTACGCGCTGCACCAGGCCGGACGGGAACTGCGGCAGGGCGGCTGCGACATGGTCGTCGCTGCGGCGGTGAACCTGATCCTCAGCCCCGAGGGGCACGTGTCGTGGTCGCGCCTACAGGCGCTGTCCCCGACCGGGCGGTGTCGCAGCTTCGACGACGGGGCCGACGGCTACATCCGCAGTGAGGGCGGAACGGTCGTCATCCTCAAACGGCTCTCCGACGCCGAACGCGACGGTGACGACATCCTGGCCGTGATCAGCGGGTCGGCGATCAACCACAACGGCCAGGGCGGTGGGTTCACCGTCCCGAGCGGGGCCGCCCAGCAACGGGTGGTCGAGGCCGCGATGGCCGAGGCGGGCGTCGGGATCGAGGACGTCTCCTACGTCGAGGCCCACGGCTCGGGCACGCCGATCGGCGATCCGCAGGAGCTCAACGCCCTGGCCCGGGTCTTCGCCGGCCGGAGCGGCAAACTGCGCGTCGGCAGCGTCAAGTCCAACCTCGGGCACCTGGAGTCCGCGGCGGGTATGGCGGCGCTGTGCAAGGTGATCGTGTCGATGCAGCACGGCCGCCTTCCGGCCACCCTGCACTTTCGCGAGGGCAACCGCCTGATCGACTGGGACGCCGTCCCGATCGAGGTGGTGGCGGACGAGATCGCGTGGCAGCCGGCCGGCGGCCGGCGGCGTGCCGGGATCAGCTCCTTCGGCATCAGCGGCAGCAACGCCCACATCATCGTGGAGGAGTACGAGCCGACGTCGCGCCGCACGTCGTCGACGCCCGGTCTGCCGCGTCTGCTGCCCGTCTCGGCGAAGTCGGACGCGGCGCTGCGCGCCGCCCTGCGGACCCTCGGCGAGTGGAGTGCTGACACGACCGCCGACCTCGCCGACATCGCGCACACGCTGGGCACGCGGCGGGCGGGTCTGCGACACCGGGCGGCACTGGTCTGCGACGCCGTCACCGACATCCCGGGTGCGGTCGAGGCGGTGCTGGCCGACGGGGGCGTGCGTGACCAGGCGGACCCGGGACAGGTCTTCGTCTTCTCCGGCCAGGGTACGCAGTACCCGGGCATGGCGCGGGAGCTGTACCAGCACGCCGACCTGTTCCGGCGCGAGTTGGACGAGATCGACCGGGTGTTCCGGCGGCTCGGCGACGTCTCCCCGATCGAGGCGATGTTCGGTGACGACGAGACGTCGTTCCAGTCGCCGCGGCACACCCAGCCCATGATCTTCGCGGTCGGGTTGGCGCTCGCGCGGTACTGGCAGGCGCTCGGCGTCACGCCGTCGGCTGTGATCGGCCACAGCATCGGCGAGTACACGGCCGCCTGCTTCGCCTCCGTCATGAGTCTCACGCAGGCGGTCGACCTGGTGACCCGCCGGGCGCGGGTCGTGGCGGCCTCGACCGGCGACGGCTCCATGGCGACGCTGCTGTGCTCCCGGGAGCGGGCGGAACAGCTGCTGACCGACTATCCCGACGTCTCCGTCGCCGCCGTCAACGCTGCCGAGAACACCACCGTCGCCGGGTCCGCCGAGAGCATGGCCGAGGTGTTGAGGGCCGCCCGCAGACAGCGGATCTTCACCGAGCGCCTGGACGTCTCACACCCGTACCACTCGGTTCGGATGGCTCAGGCCGCCGACGACCTGTACGCGCAGATCCGGCACCACGAGTTCGAGCATCCGGCCATCCCGTGGATCTCGACGCGCACCGGTGGGCCGGTCACGGCGGACGCGCCGATCGACGCGTCGTACTGGAGCCGGCACCTCGTCGAGCCGGTCCTGTTCCAGGCGGCCGTCGGGGTCGCGATCGCGCGCGGCTCACGGGTCTTCGTCGAGATCGGCGCGACGGCCACGGTCGGCGGTCTGATCGCGCAGGAGTTCGCGGACGCCGCCATCGTCGTTCCGAGCCTGCGCAAGGGGCGCTCCGATTGTCGGCAGCTGCTCGAGAGCGCGGGTGAGCTGTGGCGGCTGGGCCGGTCGCTGGAGTTCGGTCGGCTGCCCGGCGCGGCGGGCGGCCTCGTCCGCGACCTGCCGCGTACGCCCTTCGACCGGCAGCGGATCTGGTATTCCGACCGCGCCGGAGACCACATCGCCGTGGCGCGGCCCGCCGTCGCCGAACCGGAAAGGACCGGTGTCCAGCGGATGGCCGATCGAGGACCCGTCCTCACGTTCGTCAAGCAGTGCGTCAGCCAGGTCACCGGGGTCGGCGTCGACGCGATCGACGAGTCGGTGCACCTGTTCGCGCTGGGAGTCGACTCCCTGATGCTCGTCCAGTTGGGCAAGCGCGTCGAGGCCGAGTACACCGTCGAGATCCCGATCAAGGCGTTCTTCGAGTCCCTCTACACGCCGGGTCTGCTGGCCGACTTCGTTCTCGAACAGCGGCCCGCCGAGGTGACGCCGGTGCCGTCGGCGGAGCCCGTGGCCGTCGCGCTTCCGGAACCGCGGGC